>JABDDH010000006.1 GCA_013287705.1 Chlamydiota bacterium
GAACTTTACGAAATTCAAGCAGTTCAATTTGGCAGTTTTGCCCTGAAAAGTGGACTTATCTCCCCTATCTATATCGATATGCGACGCATTATCTCCTACCCTTCGCTCCTCAAAAAAGTCGCAAAAAGCCTTTTTTCTAAAATCGAAAAACTCTCCTTTAACCGGATCTGCGGTGTGCCGTATGCAGCAGTCCCAGTAACAGCTGTCCTGGCCGCAGATCACAATCTACCAATGCTCATGTGTCGCAAAGAAGCAAAGACTTATGGGACAAAAAAACAGGTCGAAGGTGTCTATACGCCCGGCGAAACTTGCCTCCTTATCGAAGATGTCATCTCATCAGGCGCAAGTATTTTAGAGACAGTGACAAGCTTAAAAAAAGAAGGGCTTCATGTCCATGATGTTGCCGTCCTTGTCAATCGCGAGCAGCACGGCAAAGAGCGTCTTAAAAAAGAAGGCGTCACACTCCACGCCCTTTTTACTATCACAGAGCTCCTAAACAGCTTAGAGCAGGCTGGAAAAATTGATCAGGCACAAATTGCAGAAGTGACAGCCTTCCTAAAAAACCCGAGCAACTTCCTTTAACTCGACTGTTTGGAGTCGAGTTTTGCAAGATTTTGACTTTGAGTGGGTTGAAAATTTTGCAAAGTGGTTTAAAAAGCCATGAGCAAAACTTTCAACCCACTCAAAGTCAAAAGATTGTGAAAATCGGCCCAAAAAATGTACAAAGTCGAGTTTAAATGAAAAACGAGATTCAAGAGGCGATCGCCAAGCGGCGCACCTTTGCCATTATCAGCCACCCTGACGCCGGTAAAACAACACTTACCGAAAAGCTTCTGCTCTACTCCGGCATGATCCAGACAGCCGGTATGGTCAAAGGACGCAAAAATCGCAAAGCCGCAACGTCTGACTGGATGGCGATGGAACAAGAGCGAGGCATCTCCATCACCTCATCAGCCATGCAGTTTACCTATAAAGAGTGTATTATCAATGTTCTAGACACACCCGGCCACGAAGATTTTTCCGAGGATACTTATCGCACATTAACCGCTGCCGACTGCGCCATCATGGTCATCGACGCCTCAAAAGGGGTGGAAAAACAGACGCGCAAACTCTTTGAGGTGTGCAGATTGAGACAAATTCCTGTCCTCACCTTTATCAATAAGATGGATATGCCAGGAAGAGAGCCGCTGGATCTGATGACAGAGGTCGAAAATGTTTTGGCCATTCAATCTTATGCAATGAATTGGCCCATTGGAACAGGAAGAGACTTCCTGGGCGTTGTTGAGCGCAGTACAAACGAAGCGCTTTTTTTCACTAAAGTTTCAGCCGGTGGGGCTCAAAAAGCTGAAGTTGCGCGCGTTGCCCTAAACTCGGTTCAGGCTCAAGAAAAAATTGGCAGTTTATACAATGCTCTCTTAGGGGAACTAGATCTGTTAAAAGAAGCGGGCAACGCATTTGACAGGCAAGCCTTTTTAGATGGCGCGGTAACTCCTGTCTTTTTCGCCTCAGCGCTGACAAACTTCGGTGTTGAGCCCTTTTTTGATGCGTTTATTCATCTAGCGCCCTGCCCTCATGCAAGAGCCGCCAATCGCTTGGATGGAGAGGAAATTTTGATCGATCCTCTCACCCACTCCTTTAGCGGCTACATCTTCAAACTCCAAGCCAATATGGATAGACGCCACCGCGACAGCATGGCTTTTATTCGTATCTGCTCGGGGAGATTCGATCGAGACCTTGTTGTCAAAAGCCATCGCCTCAATAAAGAGATTCGCCTCTCAAGGCCTCACGGCATGGTCGCAGGTGAGCGCACAACACTCGACATCGCTTATCCTGGCGATATTATTGGTGTCATTAACCCCGGCGTCTTTGCCATTGGAGACACCCTCTCATTGACCGGCGGCTTTAACTTTAAACCGCTTCCCTTTTTCCAACCCGAAATTTTTGCACGGCTCCACCCGAAAGACGTCGGTAAAAGAAAAGCTTTTGATAAGGGAATAGCCCAGCTGAGCAATGAAGGAGCCATTCAAATCCTGCAAGAGTCTCAAGCCGGCGGAGGGCTCATCTTTGCAGCAGTAGGGCAGCTCCAATTTGAAGTGATGCAGTACAGGCTTAGAGACGAGTATGGCGTTGATACGAGCCTATCCTTACTGCCCTACCAGTGTAGTGCCTGGATCATCGGGGATCTTTCAACCTTTACAAAATCGACAAGCTCGCTGCTTGTAACCGATAAAGATGAACGCCCCATGATCCTCTGCACAAGCGTCTGGGACAAGCAGTACTGCGCCAAACAGAATCCCAAACAGAGCCTTGTCGACTTACTACAATAGACCTCTTGCGTAATTACATTAGACTTCTTTCGAAACCCCATTTGTTTATTAAAATTGCCTTTTTTGGAATCTGTGGCGCCAAATTTTTCGAACATGTGCTCACACATGCTCGAAAAATTTGGTGCCACATCTCCACAAAAACCATCAATTTTTCTAAACAAAGCGAGTTTCGAAAGAAGTCTATTTGCTTGCTAAATTCGTTCTTTTCTCACGGATTTTTCAAGCAAAGCTAATTACCTCGACTTTGCAACTTTTTGGGACCGCCTGCCTCGTCTATTTGCTCTTGGCCGTTTGGCTTATGGCCAAACTCGCTGATTTATTTTCTAAGGAAGGGGTTTTTAACCCCTTCCTTAGAAAATAAACAACGCCAAGAACAAATATCTCGAGGCCTTCGGTCCCAAAAAGTTACAAAGTCGAGATTACGCAAGAGGTTCTAATAAGTGTTTTTTGCGAAACGGCTTTGGTCTCGCCTCTTTCATATAGGGGCGAACACGCTCCGCGTTGCGGCACGCCTCACTACAGCAACCAAGTAACTTCTCTGCACAGACAGGACAGCTCAAAAAGAGATTGTTGCACTCCATGTTGGCACAGTTATAGTAGACATCAGAGAGCGTCTCACAATGAGCACAGTGGGAGATGACCTCATCGTGACCATCTTCAGCAATGGGCACTGCCATCCGGTCATCAAAGACAAAGAGCTTCCCTCTCCAATGCTGACTCCCAACCTCTTTTCCGTACTTAATCACGCCGCCTTCTAATTGGAAGACTTGCTCAAAACCCTCTTTTTTCAAAAGAACTGAATAGAGCTCGCACCGAATCCCTCCCGTACAATACATCATGACCCGCGTTTTTTTCGGATCACGCGTCTCTTTAAGCTCGCGCGCCCACTCGGGAAATTGTCGAAATTTTTCCAAATTGGGCAGGTCTGCTCCCTCAAAGTGGCCAACTTCCCATTCATAATCATTGCGCACATCTAAAAGAAGCGTCTCCTCTCCCTTTGTCTCTAGCATCTCCTTCCAGAGCTTGGGAGTTAGGCGCTCTCCACCATCGATAGGATCAACATTTTGATCAAGGGCTACCAGTTGCTCTCTGACTTTAACTGTCAGGCGCGGAAAAACGTGTTCGTGGTACTGATTCACCTTAAACTCCACTTTGCTAAAGCGCGAATCTTCATGCATCCACTCTTGATAGGCGATAGAGTCGGCAATAGAGGCGCTCATCTGCCCATTAATCCCTTCATGTGAAATGTAGATGCGCGCTGTAACATCGCGATCTTTAAAAAATTTCTTATGGCGACACACCTCAAGTTCTGGATCCTCAATCTTTACAAAATAGTAAAAAGCCAACACATGAATCATCTTTTTCTCTCCTTTGGCAAAGAAGAATACACGCAACAGAAGCCTCAATCAACAGTAAATATTTATTTTAAAAAAAATAAGCCAATCGACCTTGTCTATAATTCAAGTCTGTTCTATAATCCACAAATTCAACCGTGTTAGGAGTGAAAATGGTTCGTTATACCGGCCCTAAAAACCGCATCGCCCGTAAATTTGGAGCAAACATCTTCGGACGCCTCCGCAATCCACTATTGCATAAAGCTAATCCGCCAGGGATGCACGCCGCCAAACGCAAAAAGAAATCCGACTTCGGAATGCAGCTCGAAGAGCAGCAAAAACTCAAAGCCGTCTATGGAATGATCAGCCGTAAGCAGATCGTTCGTTACTACCAAGAGGCAGAACGTTCTAAAGGCAATACGGCTCAAGCATTTATGGAACGCCTCGAGTGTCGCTTAGACAATGTCGTTTACAGATTAAAATTTGGATCGACAATCTTTGCTGCACAACAGCTCGTCTCCCATGGCCACATCTTAGTTAATGGAAAAAAAGTCGACAGACGCTCCTTTATGGTACGTCCTGGGATGAAAATCTCTGTCAAAACAAAATCCCAACAACTGGGGGCTGTCAAGCAATCTTTAGAAATGGGATCTCGCGAAGTTCCAGAGTATTTAACTCTAGAAGCGGATAAGTTTTCAGGAGAATTAGTCACATCTCCACACCCAGATCAGATCCCGCTTTCGATTCCGATTAACATCCCGCTGATCTGCGAATTCTTAGCTCACACAAGCTAAGTAACTCAAGTTTCCTCCTTGTTTGTTTAAGGCAGCCCTCCGGCTGCCTTTTTTATTCAGGTGTAATTAAATGTTTTAGTTGATGAAAAGCACGACCATTTTTCTGTTATTTAAATTCAGTCTCATGCTATACTTATTAAAACAAACAACTTAATTCAATGGCTTCGATCAACAATCTTTTAGTGAGCGCTGCAGAACCAATACTTGTCTCCTCTGGCCCCAGAGCTCAAGCTTGCGCAAATAGCTTGTTGACGCGCGCGTCTTATCTTGCGCAATTACCTCTGACGCCTCTCTGGTCTGCTCTCCAGATCATCGCCTCTACTTGTATCATGGCCCTCTCCTGCGTAACCCTTGGTCAAGTCAAGTGGCTTTATCGAAAAAGCGAAGCAATTCACTCTTCGCGCATCGGCGCGCAGCATCTGATTGCAGCTCCCGTATTTAAAGCGCTCGGCGTTATCCGCCCTGCCTTTTGCACAATCCATAACAACGGCATGGAAGTCTTTGATCTGCAGGAAAATGGGCTGCTAACTCATAACGTACAAAAGATTTTTAACCTGATTATCATCATTTCCCTTCAATTTGGTCCCCGTACTTATGGCCTCCTTCCTCACATCCTTGGTCGCATTACTGCACTATTTGCACTCGTTATTATTCCGATAGTTCGAGTCATTGATCTTGTGATTGGCCTCGGGGCACTTGTTGTTACCATTATTACCTGTGGCCAATTTCCGGAGGTGAATAAAGTCGCCTATCGAGGGTTACAAATCACAGGTATTATAGGCGATCTTTTTTGGGCGATCAACTTGTTAATCTCTCCCTATTCCGTCGCTTCATTGGCATGTGGCATCTCCCTTTTGGGTGAATCAGCAACTCAAGTTATCTCAACAAAAGAGAGTATTGCAAATTACCCCCTCTTTCACTTAAAGCGTTTGACTGCAAACTTACAAGGACACTCCAAGGTTAGCGCGAGCTTTTTGGAACAGAATCTAAAATCCGGGATCGGAATAGGTCCTGGCCCTAGTCAAGAATATCTTACAGATCTGACTCTTGCACTCACGCGCACATACTCAGATCTCTTTAACTCAACTGGCGCACATCTTGCATCAGACCAAGAACTGGATCTAAATGGCAAGTACACAAGCGAAAGCGAAGCAAGACTTGTCTGTTACCGCCTAGGAGAACTCTTTGCCTGGGCAAGAAGAACTCGAAGACCGCTCGGCGACAGCTTCAGCCCTCTCTTATTTAAGATCCTGAGGGAAATGTCTGAACAAGAGGTGACGACCCCTCTTGAAACTGGCTCCTACCTGTCTCCTAAAGCCTTAACAGCTCTAGAAGAATTAATGTACCCAAGGCTGTGCAACGAGCCTGTTTACAAACAAATCAGGGCTTTTCTACGTCTGCAAGCCCAGGCATATGACTCTGAACGTAAAGAGGGAGAGTCCCGCGACACACTGCTCAATATACTGTTTCCGGATAACCCGTATAATGCTGAAACTAGCATCCTAACTATCGAGCAACTCAGACAACAGTATCAGCGGTTCCGTGAGGGGCTTATTATGATCCTATTTCCAGAGACTTATGATGAACACCCAAACCTATCTAACGAAGAGCTTAACCCTCTGCTCATCGTCCATTTAAGAAAGACTTTTGCAAGACAAGCTCGTTCGATCCAGTACATTGCCCAAGGAATGAAAGGAAAAGCCTTTTGGAACCTTGAAGATACAGCTCCTTCAGATCTTGCAGAATCCATTCAAGGCGTCAACGCTGTTGATCGAGAGGCAATCATCGATCTGATCAGGGGTGATCAAACTGATTATTTGGAAGTTCAAGTTCAATGGTTAAAAGAGTGGCTAAGAGATGGGGCGACAAGAGATGACGAAGTTAGACTCTTCATCCGATTCATCGCAGGAAGCTCTGCATTAAAACGAGAGATGGGAATTACCATTGCAGGGATCGGGACGATCTTGCCTAACGCCCACTCTTGCAGCCAAACACTCGATCTTCCACGTCAACCTATGAGTTCTGGCCCTCGCAGTAATAAGACAAAACCTGAGTTTATCAATCTGATGAAATACGTCATAGAGCAGCCACTCAATTACGGTTCACCATAACTCCTATCAATGCGCACAAGAGCAAGCAACTCCCTTGCCTTGAAAAGCCACGCAGAGCCCATCGTCCCCACAAAAAAGAGAAGTGCTAGCAGGGTGAAGTGAAAGAGCTGATCGGTAAATGCGCGTGGAAACTCTTCTCCCCTCTCTCCCAAGAGCTGCGGCAGCGTCATATCCCCAACACAATAAGATCCAACAAGCGCCAAGATCGCCCCAATCATGGCACAAAGGACTGTCTTCAGCGATGGGCCAATCATCTGCCTTAAGGGAACTGCCACAACACGCTGCAACCTACTAACTAAAAACCAGAAGTTACACCAAGAGGCCACACTTGTCGCAAGGGCAATACTAAAAGCGCCCCAGCCGAGAAAAAAGACAAAATAGGCGTTGCAGAGCGTGTTGAGCCCAACGGCAAAAACCGCTCCCCACATCGGAACCCGAAACTCTTTACGTGCATAAAATGCCGGCACAATGAGCAGAATCAGCACCGACGGTAAAAGACCGATGCTATAGCCCCATAAACAGAGCAGCGTCTCCACTGTATCGTGTGCTGTAAAGTGGCCCCGACCATAAATCAAGTTAACAGAGGAGAGTCCCAAAACAAGAATCGCAAGGGTAATGGGGAAAATCAGAGTAAAGCTCCGGAGAATACCGCGCTGCACAAGTACCACATATTCTGCAAGGTTCCCTTGCTGCATCGAGCGCGACAGCTGGGGCAAGAGCGCAGCTGACAGGGCCACACCACAAAGAGCCAGGGGCAATTGCTGCAACCGTATCGCATACCAGAGGTGGGCCGGTCCCTCAGGAGTCGCTGCTCGCGCAAAGAGCGCATCGAGCGCACTGTTAATCTGTACCGCCCCCACACCCACAACGCTGAGCAGGATTGGCACAAGCAGGCGCCGCACATCAGATGAAAAAAGACGTGGCATTAACTTTTCGCGGAAATCGAGGTGGGAAGAGAGGTAACGCGATGCAAAGGGCCACGTAACCGAGCATTGAACCAAAAATGCAGAGACAATGGCACACGCAAGATACGGCATCGCTTGATGCGGATCAAGGTTGTAGAGAAAAAAAAGAGCCAAAATCCAGGTGAAATTACAGAAGGCCGGGGCAAAACTTGAAAGAAAAAATCTCCCATGACACTGCAATAGAGCGCCAGAAAGACCATAGAGAGAAATAAAAATAATACTTGGAACCATAAGTAGGGTCAGAAAGAGAATTTCTTTCATCTCAACTGTCCATCCCCCCCACCGCATCATGACAAAAAGAATCCCCATGACAAGTATCGAAAAAAAAGAGAAAAAAAGAGCGAGTGAGTAGGCTAGGTCGCGAAAAAAAAGCGCCCCCTCTTTTGTTGAGGAGGAGCGGAGCGTCTCAAAATGGGGGATAAACGCTGTCGCAACACTCCCCTCCCCGAGCCTGCGAAAGAGGTTGGCAAAACGAAAAGCTACCATAAACGCTGCAAGGGCTGGATGGGCGCCAAAACAGAACGCCATCGCCATCTCGCGCCCAAGTCCGCTGATACGACTGAGCAGTGTCCCAGAAAAAAATCGAGACGCGCTACGAAAGAGGGTTTTTTCTGAATTTTGCATCTTGTACCTAAACTAGAGTATCCTCTACAATAACTCTTTTTTGGAATAGAAATGAAAAAACAGGATACAGAAAAGAGCCTCCTCATCGGCGCCCACACCTCGGCTGCAGGAGGAGTGCATAAAGCTCTCTTAGAAGGAGCAGCTATTGGGGCAACAGCCATTCAATTCTTCACAAGCAACCAGCGCACATGGCTTAGCAAGCCCATTCCCGAAGCAGAAGTCGAACGTTGGAACCAATTCGTTGCCACAACTGGCATCCAGACGACAATGAGCCATGACAGCTACCTCATTAATTTGGGCAGCCCAGACCCTAACCTCCTCGCTAAAAGCCAAGACGCCTTTCAAGAAGAGATACAGCGCTGCCACCAGCTTGATATCACCTACCTGAATTTTCATCCCGGATCGGCAATCCAGAGCTCTGAAGATGAATGTCTTGCCCAGATTGTCGCAAGCATTGAGTCGATGACCTCTCTGATCAATCAAGGTAAAACGCGCTTACTCATCGAAGCAACAGCCGGGCAGGGAACATCTGTTGGCCATCGTTTTGAGCACTTAGGCTATTTGGTGGATCGGTTGAAAAAAAAGATTAACATCGGCGTCTGTATCGACACCTGCCACATCTTTGCTGCCGGCTACGACATCCGGACCCCACAAGGATGGGAAGAGACCCTGAATCGCTTTAACAAAGAAGTGGGCCTGGAACATCTCTATGCGCTTCACGTCAACGACTCGTTAAAACCTCTTGGTTCGCACGCTGATCGCCACGCCGATCTGGGCAAAGGCGAAATTGGAATTGAGAGTTTTAAAGCGATGATGGCACATCCTGATCTGAGCCATGTTTTGAAAATTTTAGAGACCCCAGGCGGCCCTGCTGTCTGGAAAGCCGAGATTCAACTATTAAGGGACTTTGCGACATGAGAACAAAAATTCGCCATATTGGACCCTCTGTGACGGGCCATGAGATTACAGTTTGTGGGTGGGTAAAGACCCTCCGTGCCCAGAAGGCGTGTACCTTTATCGAAGTCAATGACGGCTCTACACTCTCCGGCATCCAAATCGTCGCAGAGAACGTCCCTGACGGATTGACAACAGGAGCTTCCCTTCAAGTCAAAGGACGCGTTGTTGCCTCTCCCGGTGATGGCCAAAAACTGGAAATTCAAGCGTCTGAAATCCATCTCTTTGGAAGCTGTCCAGCTGACAGCTATCCCCTACAAAAAAAACGCCACTCGTTTGAATTTTTGCGCACAATTGCCCACTTGCGCCCAAGAACCAACACACAAGGTGCACTTCTGCGCGTACGCAATGCCCTTGCTTTTGCGACCCACAAGTTTTTCCAAGAGCGCGATTTTCTCTATGTACAAACCCCAATTATTACAGCCTCTGACTGCGAAGGGGCGGGCGAACAGTTCCTTGTCACCACACTCAATTTAGAGAAACTGCCGCGCACCCAAGAGGGCAGTGTCGACTACGCGCGCGATTTTTTTGGCAAACCTGCTTTTTTAACCGTATCGGGACAATTGAATGCAGAGACACTAGCGTGCGCCCTCTCCGATGTCTACACATTTGGACCGACGTTTCGCGCAGAAAACTCGAACACGTCGCGACATTTAGCAGAATTTTGGATGGTAGAACCCGAGATGGCCTTTACAGACCTCACAGGCAACCGCGCCTGTGCAGAAAAGTATCTCCAATACATCGTCTCCTATGTCCTCAACCATTGCCAAGAGGATATGGCCTTCTTTGATTCGTTTATTGAAAAAGGGCTGATCCAGCGCTTAACCCATCTTGCGACAAGCCCCTTTGCCCATATGACCTACACAGAGGCTGTAGAGGTGCTCCTGAAAGCCCCTAAGTCCTTTGAATTTCCCGTCTCATGGGGCGCAGATCTTCAGTCAGAACATGAACGGTATCTCGCAGAAGAGTTTTGCAAACGGCCCGTTGTCTTAACAGACTACCCCAAAGAGATTAAGGCATTTTATATGCGGGCAAATCCCGATGGGAAGACCGTCGCTGCGATGGACGTCCTCGTTCCAAAAATCGGTGAGATCATCGGTGGCAGCCAGCGCGAAGAGCGCCTTGAGCTACTGGAACAGAAGCTCATTGATTGTGGCCTGCCCAAAGAAAATTACTGGTGGTACAACCAGCTGCGCCTATACGGCACCGTCCCCCACTCGGGCTTTGGCGCTGGCTTTGAGCGTCTGGTTCTCCTTGTCACAGGGATGGAAAATATCCGCGATACGATCCCCTTTCCCCGATTTCCCGGTCACGCCGACTTTTGATGGGCGGCATAAAAAAGGGGGGCTTTTCGCAGCCCCTTTTTTCTTTGTATGGTGAGAGCTTAAGGAAGAACAGCCGCAGACGGTGCCTCATTGACAGTGGCAATAGCACCTGTACGATCTCCTCTAATGTAAGGATCTTCGTCCTCTTGTAAATAGTGGCCTTGTGGATCTGTAACAAACGTTGTAGAAACGGAAAATCCGTGTTGCGTTAATAGAGCTGCAAGGGTTTCCCTAGTATAGAGCTGCACTACATTTTCAACATTCTGCATATTCCCAAATGTAACTTGTTTCATTAATTTTTTATTTTCTTCCACCCAGGATTTGATTTGAGTGTATGTTTCCGATGGTAAATTTTGAGCGGTCCCCTGATCTAGAGTCCATGCACCGTTCGATCGTTTGTGATAAATTACACTGTTTTTTATTTTTCTTTCAGAGAACTTTCCTTGATATTTAGACAATGTTTTTGCAACTGGTATATCCATGTTAACGGGCTGTCTGCTAAAAAGCATAGTCTGGTTTAATGTAAAGCACTTCGTCCTAGGATCTGTTTTGTGAATCAGTCGAACTTCAGAGTTGTAAGCTCCATTTACTGTAAGGATCAGCTCACCACCTGGATTTAAAATTTTCTTTACCATATCAAAAAATTGATACTGCTCTTCATCGGACAAAAAATGAATCCAATTACGGCATAAAATAACATCGGCTTTAAGATCTGGGTTCATTTCAAGCAACTTGAAAGCATCCCCGGCAATTGTCTCAATTTTTTCGGAGGCCCTCGCGGCAAGTGTTTCCTTTAATTGATTAAAGACAGAGACTGCCTCTGGAGCTTTTTCGTTCATATAGACTTTTTTCGCACCAGCTAGAGCTAAAAATAAGCCATCATATCCAAAACCTGCTGCTATTTCTAAAAAAACTCCCCCCCCGCACCTTGCTTACTAAAGATACAAGTAATTCAGGATTAGTTGAGTATGAAAAACTTGCGTTTGCTATAAGCTGTGGCGCGGATTCATACATTCTTTGTGCAATTTTAAACATTTGTTCTAAAGGTTGTGCGTCAACTTTCAGATCAAAACTAGGATCTAAACAACGCTCCGCTAAAAAATCCGTATCGGTTAAATTAACAAAACCTGGGAAACCTATAGCTGCTGCCACATTAACTCCTTCTTTTTTTAATTTAGATTAATTAATCTTAAACAAACAAAAGCTTTAAGTCAACTAAATTAGCTTAACAAAGTCACATTAATAAAAAAATTATTTTAAAAATCTTCAAATCAAACAGGCTGTATTTTTTGGTTTGAAGATTTTTAAAATAATTTTTTGATTAATGTGACTTTGTCAAGTTAATTTTAAATTTATTACTTTATGTGTACTAATAATGTTATTTTATGCTATAATATTAATATGATTAATATTGGTTATTTATTATCGTCCTGTGCGATACCTATACTTACCTCTGGCGCCATTGCGGCAGCTGCCGGTCTCTATACCCTATATAAGCGCCATTCTGATCAATTCAATGATAGGATCCCCCAAAACCTTGCGGGTAGAGTCAATCAGACCCAATATGAAGAGAAACGCATTGCGCGCGCTTTGAAAAGTAAAAGGGAAGTAGAACCTCTCGACATCAGTCAAATAGACAAAAAATCACTAAGAAAACTCGCAAGTGATGTCAATGGAAGCTTTATTCATGCAAGCGGAAACTGCGCCTTATTATCGCTGGTTTTTTTATATAATTTGCTTTGCAAATGTAATATTCTCTCTGTTAGTAATACATTTCCACCACATAACGAAATTATCTCTATAAGTGCTGAAAGAATTTTATTTAATGAAGTTCTGCTTATCCACGCGACAAGACTTAAAGGTCTGGATGCAGTCAAAGAGAGCATTCTGACAAGGTTTTTGCAAAACGGGGATAGATTTTATGTTGTTACAACTGATCGATGTTTTATATTACCTATTTCAAATCTTGAATCTGGCCACACATTCAATGCTGTAGTTCTTAAAAATGAAAAAGGCGTCGATTATGTTCAATTTGTCGATGCGTGGACAACCTCAAACCAGACTCCGGAGACAGAATCATTCAAAAAATGCTTCCCAAAAGACGCCTGTTTCAACATCTCTGTTCCTCATAAAAATCTTGTTAAAGACCTGTCTGATTAAAAAAATTGTTTTTATTTAACCTGTATACCTGTATACCCAAACAACTGTTCCTAATCACGTAATAAGCCATAGATCGTCTCCAAATCAAAGCCGCGCCGCTGCAGCGCCCTGAAGGCTCTCTGTTTTTCTTTAGGCTCAAGCGGTTTTGTACCAAATCGTCTCTGCAAGTAAACGCGTGCTATATCAACCGCTCCTGTTTCTAGATTGGAATAGGTTCTTGCGCCACATTTCTGTTTCAACTTGAAAGCAATGAGACGCGGGCCCATCCCTTTATTCTTATAGGATCTGATCATATTCTGCGCACGCTCTGCATCATTTAAAAAACCGAGTCGCTGACACTCAGAGACGGCACTTTCTATAGCGGGAAGCGAAAGTTTTTTTTGCACAAGCTTCTCTTTTAACTCTTGAGAAAAATAACCGCGCCGAGAAAGAAGAGCAAAAGAGGCTTCTTGTGCAATTTTTGTCTCAAGTTGCGCAAAAAGATCTTCTAATTCTTTTTCTGTGCGCGCCCGCTGTAAAAGTTCTAATTTTTTTATAAACAATGACTTATGAACAACTTTCCAGAGCTTTTTGTCAATAAAAATTTTAATATCGCGCGCAATCTCCCACTCTATTTGCATTAGATCCCCTAACTATGGTATGATCCAGACTATAGCAAAAGGAGTCTATTTTATGGGACATGTTAACCCAACATCCGGAGCTGGGAATACTCCGCAACCAAAACCGGTCAAAACCCCTCCTCCACTTGATACAGACAGCTCTTCAGCACTTGAAAAAGAATTCGCTAACGACCCTAAGCTTTCAGGAAGATTTACTTCGGGCCTTGAAGGGGAACTCAACAAAGATCCTGAATTTGCAGCCAAATTCAAAGCCGGACTTATGCGCGATATGCAGTCGCAGATGGATCATCAAAAAAGATACCATGAGCAGCAAGAAGCCTTTCGTAAAGAGCAGAACCCACAGTGACAAACTCTATTCTTGTCTCTAAAGAAGACTCTTTTCTGCGCATCGACAAGCTTTTAGCTTTAAGATTCCCCAGCTATTCGCGTACCTATTTTCAGTATTTGATCGAGAAAGGTGCTATTCTCCTCAATGAGAAACCGATAAAAAAGCGTTTGGTGGCACAAGAGGGTGATCTTTTGAGCATCGATTTCCTGGCGAGCCCTGAGATCTCTTTAGAGCCAGAAGCTATTGATCTTGAAATTTTATATGAAGATGCTGACCTTTTGGCGATTAATAAGCCAGCTGGCATGGTTGTCCACCCAGCCGTTGGCCATCCAAAAGGGACCCTTGTCAACGCTCTATTACACTATTGTCAAGAAGGCCTTCCCCCAACAGATGCAATCCGGCCCGGTATCGTCCATAGGCTTGATAAAGAGACCTCAGGCATTCTGATTGCAGCAAAGACAGAGAGGGCGCACAGGGAGCTTGTCTCTATTTTTTCACGTCGCACAGTCAAAAAGTTGTACTACGCTCTCTGCTTTGGCAACCCAGGAGAGGTTACAATTGAAGCTCCTATTGGGAGGAGCCAAAAAAATAGAAAAGAGATGGCAGTGGTAGAGAGTGGCAAGCCCGCAACAAGTCGCTGTCGAATAGTTCTAGAAAAAAAACCCTTCTCTCTTGTTGAAGTAGAGATTGTCACAGGAAGAACACATCAGATTCGGGTCCACCTGCAGCATGTCGGCTGTCCAGTCGTTGGTGATGCAACTTATGGCAATACAACAATTAATAAAAAATATGGGATCCCACACCAACTCTTACACGCTCACCTGCTGGAAATGACCCACCCTATAACCGGCGCTCCATTAAAAATTAAAGCAAAACCTCCAGAGATCATGATCAAGTTTATAGACTCTTATATCGGCGATCCGATACAATTACAATAACCTTGAGGTCAAAAAAGCCCGAGTTAAACAGCCCCATTGTGCAAAGGACTATACCATGAAAGAGTTTGTAGAGTACATCGTCAAAAATCTTGTTGACCATCCCGATCAGGTGCGCATTAATGAAGTCGGAGGCACTAATAGCTTAATCATCGAACTTGCCGTTGAAAAATCTGATATCGGCAAAATTATTGGGAAAAAAGGAAAGACAATTACAGCCATTCGCACACTGCTCATGTCTGTTGCCAGCCGCAATGGTCTGCGCGTCAGCCTTGAAATCCTCGAAGACGAGCATAAAAATTCAAGCGCCGAAGAAGTTTAATTCCATCTCTTTGATCACAGTCTCCAGCATTGAGTTGGAGACTGTGACGCAATACTCCCCCTCAGCAGAAAAGACCGATCCGACACCCTGTAAAACAACTGTACGGATAGATCCATCACGTCGTTTTTTATCTAATAAAAGAGCTTGTAGACACCTCTCCCGGCAATAGTTAGAGGACAATTTGAGCCCAGGCAAGTGCTTTGCATACAGTTGTTGAATTGTGTGATAGTCAGATCTGCTTAAAAAGCCGAGGTGAAGACTCAAGGAACTTTCAACAAGAGCCCCAATAGCCACAGCCTCTCCGTGAGAAAGGTCGTATCCTGTCGCAGCTTCTAGAGCGTGGCCAATTGTATGGCCAAAGTTGAGAATGTGCCGGATCCCATGATCCATTAGATCTTGTTCTACAACGGCACTTTTTGCACGAGCGCCCTGCGTAACAAGCTGAAGCGCATTTTCTCTCTTTAAAAAATCCATGACTTTAGGCTCGTAAACAAGACCTATCTTAAGCAGTTCCGCAAGCCCGTTACGCCACTGTTTTTCGGGAAGCGTCTTTAAAATGGCAACATCTGCAACCATCGCGCGCGGCAGATAGATGGTTCCAAGCTGATTTTTCCCAAAGGTTGTATTGATCCCATTTTTACCTCCAATTGCTGCATCGACCATTGCTAAAAGTGTTGTGGGAATCAGAAGAAGTGGAAGACCGCGCAAATAGATCGAAGCGACAAAACCGACAAGATCAGAGACAGTTCCTCCTCCCATAGCGACAAGCAGCGTCTCTCTGTCTGCGCCAAGTTGCGCCAGATTCCGCTGCAGAACGTCTACAACAGAGAGGCTCTTTGCAGATTCACCAGAGGGAACAAAAAGAAGGTGGGCGTTAAGCTTTTTCGCTAAGGGCTCTGCATAAAGCTCTTTAAGATACGCGTCACAAATTAAAATAACTTTAGGGTAGCTGGCAGTAAAGTTGACAAGTGCATCTGCCTCAAGCAGCCCCTCTCCAATATAGACTTGCATTAACTCGACTTTGTACATTTTTTGGGCCGATTTTCACAATCTTTTGACTTTGAGTGGGTTGAAAATTTTGCTCATGGCTTTTTAAGCCACTTTGCAAAATTTTCAACCCACTCAAAGTCAAAATCTTGCAAAACTCGACTCCAAACATGTACAAAGTCGAGATCAACGCACAAGCGTTTTTGGCAAATAAGGAGAAATTGCCGCTTTGCGAGAATTCAACGAACCCGCCCTATAGCGAATAATGGCGCACGGAGTCTCCGACTTTTCCGGCGACTTTTTATGGGGAAGGGGCAAAAAGCTCTCTGTAAAAAGAGTCTCAAGTTCCTCGCTATCTTCACCTAAAAACTCGACTTCAACACCATTTTTCTTTACAGGTGTCGACAGAGCAAAAGAGGCAAGAAAGTTTTTTAGGTGAGCGACAGCAGATTCTGCCTTTGGTATCCAGATCCAGAGCTCATCTAGGTGGCGACCAGAGGTTTTTTTTCCAGAAAAGAGCTCTTCGGCACTAGCTACTGTACTGATCATTTGAAGGTGAAGGTCGTATTCCGGCTTCTCTTCAAAACAGCGCTTAGCAATTAAAAGCCAATACTTCCGCAGCTTCGCTTCATTTTCTGTAAAGGCTTTGAAATTACAATCAAAGAGTTTTGTTTGACCCACCCGTGCGCAGCCATTCTGCTCTTTTGTATCGGCAAAGAGCTCAGCATCTAAAGCCTCTGCAGCATGTAAAATATTTTCTTCTACCACCTTCTCTTTTTCTCGATAGACACGGGCATAGAGGGAGTAGAGGTCGGGATGTTTTAAAAGCTTCTCTGCCGCCTTTTTAACAAACTCTTTCTCATGCTGCAGATCATCAAAATTGACGATCTCAACTTCCTTGCCCACAGCAAGCGATTTGAAACGATTGAGTAAAGAAGCAACACAAAAAAGGTCGCGATACGCCACTTTTGTTAACAGATCCGTATCATCGAGAATCGCATAGATAAAATGAAGATATTCAATAGATTCCCTCTGGGGAGAGATAAAAAAACCTGCCAGCTTTTCGCGGTGAAAGGCACTCTTTTTCTGCAATAATCGACGTAAAATACGGATGGAGGTCTCACTTGTGAGGTCACGTGAAACGATCCCAATCTGTTGATCAATCGCCCCTTCATCCATACCGCCTCTGCTATAGCGGTCATTAATCTGAAAGGCGAGTTCTGCAACAAGTGTATTGGAAGACTGCCCATCAGAGACGTGTATGACAGATGGCGCTGAACTATTTAACGAACTCTTATGGTGATCAATCAAACTAATCACATCAAAATAGGGGGGGATTTTTGTCTCTTCGCGATTAGAAAAATCGCGCAACGTCACGGTTCCTAAAATCGGCTTATGGATCTCCGTTGCGTGAATCACGCCCATCGGCACAAGGCGCCCTGCAAAGTCTGTAAAGGTGACAGTTAGTGAGGGGTAAGCGCCAATCTTTTCTTGAATCTCTTCGATATCGGCTCGATGGCCTAAAGTATGCGGCATAAATCCAAAGACATCGTGCTTAATCTTGAGCGCAGTACCCAGCTGTTCTGTATAGACATAGAGACTCTGCATCGCGCGATCAAGCAGCTCGACAACTTCTTCTAAATGGCGGAAAATGTGACTCTCGGTGGTAAAATCAGCGGCCGCAAGCCCTTGAAAATGCAAGAGAAACTCTTGAAAAGGAACAAGTCCAAGAGCGCTCATCGCTTCTACAAAAGAACCGAAATGTGCACGCAACCCCTCTTTGATCCCAAACACGCGTTGTAAATAAGCCTCAACATAAGCGCGCTGCTTTGTGCTAAAACCCTGCGCCGGAGGGCTTGAGGCCAGGTCTGTCTGTAAAAGCTGTTCCACAAGCGTTGCAATTTCACCGCGACGCAAGCTGTGCTGTGCAAATAAGGAGATGAGCTCTTTATGCAACTTTCTTTCAAACCAGTTAAGACAGAGGTTGACCGATGCAATCACATGGTGGACCCCTTCGACGTCGAAACTACGAAAGTCGCCTAAATAGTAGCCCGCCTCATCGACAATCAAAACAGCACTCTCTGTCCGCTCCTGATCAATTTTAAGCGTTGAATCGCTCGGCAGCTTTTTAATGACTCCCTTCTGACTCATCAACTCAAAGCTTGATAAAGAGAGAGCCCTGAGATTTTTTGCAACAGAGGTCAGAACGCTTTGTCCAAAAAACTGATGAAAAAGAAGATCGATCTCTACTTTAGATGCCGTCAAGCCGTCAGGAAGATTCCAGCGATGCACCCCTTCAGAAACACGACACGCAAAAGCGTCAACCCATCCCCAAAAAGAGGCTACCGTCGTATCTAAGTCCGGAGAGCCGTGCGCTGTGACATAGTGGGGTCCAGGATAAATCTTACCCATGCTAATAGGGAAAAGAATCTGGTACTCCTCACGCGGCACCCACTTACCCATAATGTATCCGCGGATACGACAATTCTCTTCAAAAGAAAGTTGTGAGAATTGATTTAAAAAGAGCTCAAATTGCGCAAGCGTATAAGTCTCTACAATCTTCTCCTGCTCAACCCGATCAATTAACTTAAGAAGTGCTGGTAAAAAAAAGCCTCTCACTTTCTGGCTCTCTAGCAACTTGAGAATCGCCGCCCCAAGTTTCAATCTCTTGGCCAAAGAATTAGACTGTTCAAATTCCTCTGAACGCACAGAAGCAAAAAAAGAGTCAACCCCTTCAAAGGAGAGCGTTTCAATATGATAATCAGCAAGGAGTGGTGTTTGTTTTGACATTGTGACCCAAAAAAAAATGGATTGAGCAGGATTCGAACCTGCGACCGCCCGCTTAGAAGGCGGGTGCTCTATCCAACTGAGCTATCAATCCAGACGACAATAGTCTACGGGGATCGCCCTCTCTTTTCAAGCAAAATCAAAGGAGATCCAGGATAGGGCTACAGATTTTCACTGATTTTCTGGAGAACCAGTTCTGAGCCAAAAGCAATACCAAAAAGAAGAAACATTAACCCAAATATGATGAAATTTTTCTTTTTTGAACGGTAAAAATAATAAAATTGGACCCCAGAGAAAAAAAAGCCCGCAAGAGCAAGACCGACTTTCTGATCAAAAAAAAATGGCCATTTGGAAAACTGAAAAAGCAACAGCATGACAGCAAGAAATAGAATATATACCCAAATAACTTGAAAAATTGGTTTTTAGCTTCGTCGGACAGCCACTGTCTTGGAACCTGCCTGCATCGCTAAACTTTTTAAGTTTAGCTGTTTCGGCATCGGCAAGCCTGGTTCCAATACAGGGCGCCTCCTAACCAAACTCCCAACTTTTCAACTCATTTGGGTATAACTCTCTTTTTTACGATAAAATTTATACAAAAGCCAAAAAACACCAAGAAGAATAAGTAGTGTATCAATCATTTCTTTTTCCTTTGTTCTGTTTCTTGTTTTTCAGCTTCAACACCAGCATTGTATTGTTCTGCAGCCTCTTTCCACGACTGCACAGCTTTATACCCGGCGATAGCTCCCAGTGGAGGAAATTCGGGCAATAAGACTCCTGCTGCCATGGACTGTTCAACAGCATCAACAAGCGCTTCTCGTGATTTTTTATAATGCTCTTCTGCCGCTCGGTTAACATCTTTTTGTTTACAAAAGGTAAAAATCCCCTTCTCATCTACTCCATATGCAGGCAACAAGACCTGTGAATCTTCTGTATAAACATAAGCTCCACCTCGCGTTACTATAGATCGATCTGGGGAAAAGTAAATTTTATCATCCATGACACAATAGAATCAGGCTGCTGCTCCATAATTTCCACAACACCTAAAGCGACCTGTGAGCTTACTATACACAAATAAACTCAAAAGCTGGACTTAGCCAAGGAGGCGCCCTCAGTTTGCGCCAGGCGAAGCCGGCGCCGAAGCAGCTAAACTTAAAAAGTTTAGCGATACAGGCGGGCACAAAATGAGTGGCTGCCCGACGTAGGCAAAGTCCAGCTTTTGAGTTTATTTGTGTATAGATCTTCTACAAAAAGCCTCTTAATTTTTCCTTCAACACGAAGGAAAGAACAAATTCCCAACGCAATAACAATAACCGCCTTCATCAAATTTCCCCTAAATCCATCATAAAAAACTCAGAGGGAAATTAACAAAAATTTTTTTTTACTTCTAGAAAAAAACTACTCTTGTACTTTAAGATTAGTTGCGACGGCCGGCACCCCTTCTGACTGTTGCTCGGTCAGCTGCTTGTAGTCTTCGAAGGAGTGGATGATGTGAGGACGGACAAAGACAATGACGCTGCGCTTCTCATCGCGCTTCTGAGTTTTGCTAAACAGAGCACCCACTAGAGGCAAGCCTCCAAGGCACGGCAAGCCTGTCTTTTGATGTGACTTAGCATTGCGAATCATCCCACTCAAAACAAGAAAGTGCTGGTCGGGCACGTGGACATGGGTCACCATATTCGTTTTTGTCGTACGGATCCCATTGACACTATTGCGGTCATGGGCAAGATGAGAGTCGTTGAGAGTCTCACTGATCTCTTCCTCAATATGAAGACTGATAATATCATCTTCTCCGAGCATCGGGGTAATACTAAGGTTCACGCCAATGTCACGATACTCAATATTGGATGTGGTCTGCTGCCCCTGACCAATTGTCTGAACAACGGACCCTGTAAAGGGAATGTTGTCTCCAACAAAAATCTTAGAGTTTTTACTATCTTGTGTAATCAACTTCTGATTTAGAACAATTGTACTCTCACTATCTGTCTGCAAAGCAGAGACAAGAGCCCCAAGGGTCAAAAATGATTTGCCTCGATGCAAAATCAGATCTCCAATGACACCAAAATCAAAACCACCACCCGACGGGACCTGACTCAAACCATTTCTGGACTCGCTGAAGCCCGCCCGATTGGAAAATTGAGCCCCCGCTGACCATTGGAGACCAAACTCCGAACCGTTGCGCGCATCAGTTTCAATGACAAGAACTTCAATAAAGACCTGGCGCAAAGGAATATCTAGGCTTGCAATCAGTTTTTTTAACCTCTGCAATGTTTTGGGCTCTCCTGAGCAGAGGATTGAATTTGTTGCCTTTACCCACTGCACCGTTTGAATGGCTGCGATCAACTGAGAAGAGGCCTCTTTCTGCTGCTGCATGTCGATGGCGATTTTTTTAATGGCATCTTGAATCTCAGAGCCTTGATGATACTGCAACTTGTAAACAAGAAAATCAGTCCCCTGAGATGAGTTGCAAATCCGCGGTAGCGGCAAAGGCTCTTTTTCGTCTCTTTTTTGAGACTTCACCTCTTCTTGCCGATAGATGAGGTAACAGCCATCTTCTTCAACAAGAGAGAGGTTGCGCACCTGCAGCATCTGCCTGAGCGCACGCACTAGCGCCTCGTGATCAAGCGATTTTCCAGAAGTCAACGTCACATTAAACTGCAGATCTTTATTATCAAAGACGAAATTAGTGTCACAAACTTTACTAACAAACTTAACAAACTCAACCATCGGAACTTCGTTAAAATAGACAGAATTCAAACAGACAGGAGGCTCCATTACGCTCTCTTGCGCACAAAGGGCTGTCGTCAGTAACAAAGCTGTGTATATTTTTCGTTTTAATTTCATCATAATGGAAGAGATGCCACGGACATACTATGTGAGATGCGCTTTTTTCAGTAGTTTTTTTTGTCGAAACGTTAGATAATCCAAGCCACCAGAGGAAAAAATGGCAAAAGTTACAGTTGATCAACTACCAAAAAAAGTACACGACGATTATGCAATAGGTCAACAAAACCTAGATCCGCTCTTTAAAGTTGAAAATATCCCGAACCACAGACATGTCTGCAATACAAAATCAACTTTTATCGAAGCGACCGATCGGCTATTTGAATTGGAACGGTGTAACAAAACATGGGCGACATTTTCCCCTCCAAAAAATTACGATCAAAATAGCGATAAGTTTTTCAATGCAGAAATTGCCCCTATCTCTATTGATCCAGAACTTGTTAAAGAACAAAAAAAACTTAGTGAATGCGCCACTCTCTACTCTACTTTAAACGATCAACTCAACCGAGCTAATAACGAAAGAAAACGCTTTGGAAAAGGATAAGCATGAAAGACGTTCCTGTAAAAAATTTTATCATTGGAAAAAACCAGCCACTGACCATTATCTCTGGGCCTTGCGTGATTGAAAGTGAGTCAAGCGCTCTTTTTGCAGCAGAGTCGCTAAAAAAAATGATGGGAAGACTCGGGGTCAACTTCGTCTACAAATCAAGCTATGACAAAGCCAACAGGTCGTCTCACAACTCCTTCCGCGGTCCTGGATTAGAAGAGGGATTGCGCATTTTAGAAAAAATCAAAAACGAGTTAGACCTGCCCGTCACAAGCGACATCCACTCCCCCGAAGAGGCAAAAGCTGCAGCTGCGGTCTGTGATATTTTGCAAATACCCGCCTTTTTATGCCGCCAAACCGATCTCCTCTTAGCAGCGGCAGTGACTGGCTGCGTTGTCAATGTTAAAAAAGGACAGTTTATGGCGCCGTGGGACATGCAAAATGTCGTCGATAAGATCCGCAGCGCACACAATGAGAAAATCATCCTCACCGATCGCGGAACCTCTTTTGGCTACAACAATCTTGTGAGCGATATGCGCAGCATCCCCATCATGCAAGGGTATGGATTTCCGATCTGTTTCGACGCCTCCCATTCCGCTCAGCTACCAGGAGGACTTGGTACAAGCTCTGGCGGCCAGCGCGATATGATTCCCTATTTAGCAAAAGCTGCTGTTGCTGCCGGTTGCAACGCTCTATTTATCGAATCACACCCAGAACCTCTATATGCAAAGAGCGACAAAGAGACTGTTATGGGTTTTGAAGAATTAGAGACGCTGCTATCTGTGATTACAAAACTATATACGGTTGTCTCTGATGTTTGCTAGAACAGGGCGGTATGCTACTGCCTCTCTTTTTCTGATCTCTATTCTCTTTTTTTTCTACACCTGCATGATCAAAAAAACAGATGCTGACGCTTACACCCGAAAATATAATCAGAAAAAAAATACAAGCCAATCGATCCAGTCGTGTTACCAACTCAGAGAAGGCGTCTGCAAAGACATCTGGCTCTCCGAAGAGAATAAAAGTCGGCTCCACTACCGGATAAAGAGTGATTTCTCTAAATTAACACTCTCTCCTCGAGAAGAAAAAGTTGACATCATTGAGTCGTTATATCAGATTAAAGGCTGGATTCAAGAAAAATTATACCAAGAGGGTCCCGCAATGCGCCAGCAGCTGCGCTACTTCGAAGCAGACCACGGTCTCTATAGCTACCTTCCTCAAACTTTTGTCACAGAAAATGTCTCCATCTCTTTATACAGACTACAAGGGATTGAACTCCCACAGATCTGTTATCCTAAAGATGCGTTTCTCAAAGGCGTGGCAAGAGAAGCTTTTTTCACAATCTCCGGAAAAAATCCTATTTTTCAAGCAAAACAGTTCCAAGCATCCTTAACCCGGGCCCCATTATGAAACAGATCCTCCCCCTCCTATTCTGCCTGACTACCTTATATGCAGATCCTGTGATCAACCCAAGCTCTGTCTCTTCAACAACAGCTGCCTACGACGGCAACGCGCTCCTCCTAAGCGGCCATGTCGTCCTTGACCACGAGCTTGGAAGCATGCAAGCAGAAGAGGCGTCTTTAGAAAGACAAGAGGCTGGAAAAGATTTCCCCTTCTCTCTCATCCATCTGCAAAAAGATGTCGAACTCCAGCTGAAACGCGGCGGCATCCTACGCTGTGAAAATGCCATTCTTGACTTTCAAAGCCTCAAAGGAATGCTGAAATCTTCTGAAAACCACAAAGTCATCTTCTCCGATACCGTCGTGCGTAAAAATAGCGTCTCTCTTCCCTTCCGCTTAATGAGTCAATTCATCGATCTAGAAATTGAGAAAGCAGCTCAAGGGGAAGGAAAAAATGAGTACAAAGTAGAAAGGCTAAAAGCAACAGAGGATGTTGTGATCGACTATGCAGATGCCTTCACGCTGCAAGCAGGATGTGCTGATTACAAAAACAACTTAAAAGGCCTTAAAGGAGTTGTCTCGGCCTTCCCAAAAAATGGCGATACGCAGTGCCACCTCTCTCATCAAGGAGACCTGGTCGATGCGGCGTCTGTCCATTTTGATTTAGAAAGCTCCCTCTTCTCCATGCAACAGCCGGTAGGAACACTGCTCTCCTCTCTTGTTCCACACCTCCAAAAAGGAAGTGTCGAGTTCCGCTCTAAAGAGCTCACATGGGATCATTTAAACGCCGAGTTAACTTTAACAGGTGGGATCCACATTGAAGAGAGCTCTCTTGGCTCTTTAACTTCAGATGGACAAGTTGTTCTGAGTCAAGGAACTCTCAAAGGGAAACGGTATTTAAAAGCCATCCGCGCAACTGGCAATAATATGCTCCAATTCAACGACCCAAACGCCCAAGAAAAACATACGCTTGTCTCTCACGGCACTTTCTATTTAGACCGAGACCAATTAAAAGCAACGCTCCAGAGCCCAACAGAGGATGATGCTGTTATTGAAGGCAAACAGATCCACTACGAAGAGTCAAAAATCGGCATTGATGCTGACATGGCGACAATTGAATACTCGATACTTCAATCTGGAGCTCTACAACCCGCCTCACTTAGGTTAATGGGCAACGTGCGCATTGCATCAAAGGACCACTTAAAGGAGCAGTGTGGACTTGCCGATCGAGTCTCTTACTCCCCTGCAACAAAGACTCTTATTTTGGCAGCAGATCCAGAGCAGCGTGTCTTATTCTGGGATCAAGAGCAAGCCCTCTCTGTCAGCGCCCAAGAGATCCATATTACTCAAGATCCTGAGACGAAAAAACAGAGCGTGAAAGGTGTTGGTAAAGTGAAGTTCTCTTTCACAGAAGAGGAGAACTCTCTCCTATCACGACTCTTTACCTCGTATAAAAATTAAAGGAAGACGTGATCTTAGAAGTTAAAAAGCTGGTGAAACGGTATGGGGGCAAGGCAGTTGTCAACGGCCTCTCTTTTTCTGTTGGCGATGGAGAAGTTGTCGGTCTGCTCGGCCCTAATGGGGCTGGCAAAACAACAGCATTTTATATGACCATTGGGCTTATTGCCCCTGATGACGGAGATATCTTCTTTAAGCAAAAAAAAGTAACAGCCCTGCCTATCAATAAGCGCGCGCGCCTTGGGATGGGGTATCTGGCGCAAGAGCCTTCGATCTTTCGCGATCTCAGTGTCGAACAAAACATCCTCATGATCTTAGAGACCCTGCCCCTATCTAAAAAAGAGCGCCTTTTAAGGCTCGAGCAGCTCCTGTGCGAACTACACTTAGAGACCCTTGCTAAAAAACAAGCGGGAAGCTTATCCGGTGGAGAGCGCAGGCGTCTTGAAATCACACGCGCTCTTGTCACAGAACCCTCTCTTTTACTCCTAGATGAACCTTTTGCTAACATTGACCCCCTTGCCGTTAATGACGTCAAGCAGATGATCCGCCATCTTAAAAACCGGGGTATTAGCATTCTGATCACCGATCACAATGCACGTGAGATCTTCTCCATCGTCGATCGGAGCTATCTTGTGCGCGACGGCAGGGTCATGATCTCAGGCTCTGTCCAAGCCTTGCTGCAAAATAAAGAGGCGCGCAGCTCCTATTTTGGCGAAAATTTTCGTTTATAACTGAGAAAACAGGACTAAAGGCTCTTTCTATACAGACGGGCATCTGGAGCAATGATGTCATTGATCCAAGGGCTGTACCATGAACCTCAGGGGTTATTTTCTTCAAAGGGAATGGACAGACTTCAGACATTTGCAATGCTTTTAACTCACCTTACGCAAATGCGTAAGGTGAGCTTGAAAAATGGAGGTTCAATCATGGGTGGTTCTAACCAAATTTTTTGGGCCGTTTGCGTAAGGTGAGGTATCACTCCCTAATCAGCTGGGAAAGCCAACAAAAAAACCTACCATGAGATGGATTTTTCAGATTTTTGAAGGTGTACACCTTTTAATACATAGAGCTCCTGATGGTGTTCAAGAAAGGGTGCTAAATATGAATTCGGTGAGGAAAAAAGTGCTTAAGATTCTCGGAATTCCATTTGAAAGAATCTATTTGATGAATTGAAATGAAAACGCGGTGGAGAAATTGATTATAAAACAACTCGAAGTATTTCCTAGCTGGAGAAAATGAAATATGGGGATTATGGTACAGCCCGAAGATGGAGCCTCCCCCAGCCCCGTTATAAGAGTTTAAGCGTGCTACAAGTCAGGGCGGAGGGAGGCACTATCACAGGGCTGGCAGCAACTGAGTCCTTGGACGGCAGCCCAGAAGACGAAGGCGCTAGAGAATAACAAAAAACAAGTTGCTCAATTAGCCTTAAATGCTCGAAAGTTAAAAAAATCTATTTCCTTGGAAAGGGTTGCGGAATGTGGGTTAAATCCATAACGTCTAGACGTTATGGATTTAAAATATTTCTTCTAGTTTCCTGTGCCCTGATAAATTAGGACATATTCATTGACAAAAAAGCAACCTGAAATTATTATGTTCTGTTAAAATTAAAATAATTTAACATGAAAATTACTACGGTTGGTTCTGTTTTTCTCAGTAGCCTACCTTTTATTGGGCCGGTTCCGAGCTATCTTGCCCAAAGACACCTCAAAATCGACAGCCCCCACGCGGAGGTTGTGGCTTACCGCATTGCCGATGTTCTCTGCCGTATCATCACACTTGCACTGCTCATCTCCTTTATCACCTGCCCTATTCTCTCCTTTCTAATCATCCCCTTTTGGGTTACCTACTTAATTTCAAGCATTGCCCTTGATCTGATGAAAGTCTACCACGAAAATCAGACGATGGACTTTGTTCTAAAATCCGTTGTTTCAACTGTTTTCCTTGCTGTTTTAACACAATTTGTCACCTCATTTATCGCAATAGGCTTTGAAGGATTAGAGCTCGGACGCAGAATAATTATCTTAATTAAGGGAGTTGATCTAAACGAATCTGGGGTCAAAGGTTACTACTATATGACACGCGCTTATTTTACTGGGAAATCCGCTTGGAATGAACTCGCAAACAAAAACCACCTTAATGAACCTTTCCCTAATGAGACTGAAGTGTATCAGTCTTTAATCACTTTAAGAAGCCAGATAGACCGACTGCATCTGATCGCCCTACTCTCACAACCTGCAACACATGAGCTTATCGAAGCCTTTAAAAAAGCTGATGAAAAAAATCAGAATAGAGCTTTGCAAGATCCTGCAATTATACACAAAATCCAATCAATACAACAGAACATCGAGCAGAATCGCAAGGTGAATTTGCCAAAACCATTAGCTCAAGCTTTTCAGATCTATCTCACTCCAGCTCATTCACTGCACAAGAGAGTCTCAAAGTCTTTTACAACTTACTTAGAGGCTCCTGCAGCAGAGCAAGAGGATGCCTACAAAACCCTGCTTGCGGCACTACGCCGCCCAACAGCTCCTCTAGAGAGCCCAATATTCGTTTCACCGGCAGGGTCACCAAGCAGTCACTAACCTTACTTCCCCCACATCCATCCAGGTGGCAGGGCCGACAGCTGTAATTTTGCACAACAACACGGCTCTGTTTGTGCATCCAAGGGCCCCAGTTAAGCTCGGAGGAGGGACCAAAAAGCGCAACAACAGGAGTCTTTAGAGCACTTGCCATATGCAGCGGTAACGAGTCAACCGTAATCAAAGCTTTTGCGACAAGAATAAGAGCGCCGAGCTCTTTAAGGGTCAGGCCTCCTGCTAAATTGTAGCTGCACGGAAGAGTCTCAAGCAAAGCCACTTCAACAGGATCATTTCCAGATGTCAAGATCACCTTTTCGCCAAGATCCAGAAGCTCCTCTATGAGTAACCGAATCGATTCGAGCGGCAAACATTTGAAACGCCAGCGCGATACAGCGTGGATCACAATTGCGCCGCGGTATGAAGCCATTTTATCAAGCGCAGGCTTTGGTATAGCAAAATGAAGCACCCGCTCTTCTAACGTTGGAAAAATTCCAATCCGCCGCAGAGCATCCAAATCTTTTTCAACCTGGTGACGCGGCGTCTTGCACTTTTTGACAAGATGCGTATAAATCTTTTTTTTGCCTAAAAAGCCGCTCTTACCAGGATCTAGTCCAACGCGGATGGAGGCTGACGAAATCAGGGCAATCACAGCACCTCGATCTCCTTCTGTCAGGTTAATCACTAAGTCGTAAGAGTTTTTACGAATCTGCAATAGGAGTTTAAACTCGTTTTTTAGCCTTTGGAATAAAGAGAGTTTTTTCCAGCCTCGATCGATATATAAAAATTCATTAATCGCCGGATGACCCTCAAGAATCTCCTTGCCCTCTTGGTAAATTAAAAGATCGACTCGTGCATCTGGAACTGCTTTTTTAATGTTTGTAATGAGCGCAGAACTGAGTAGCACGTCCCCAAGGTGACGCAGCTTAACAACAAGGATGCGCCGCACCCCCCTTAAATCTGGATAATCACCATATGGCTGCATAAAATTCCGTGATGTAAATGTTAAAATAGTATATATTTAAGTACCAATCATTAAACCTAAAAAGGAGATTTAATCCAATGACAAAGGAACTCACACTTTCCATTATCAAACCAGATGCGGTTGCAGCAAATCACGTCGGTGCCATCATCGGGCGTCTTGAATCAGCTGGCCTAAAAGTTGTCGGTGCAAAGATGATGCATCTCTCTCGACAACAGGCAGAAAAATTCTATGCCGTTCACGCTGCACGCCCTTTCTTTGGAGAGCTCGTCTCCTTTATGATCTCAGGGCCTGTTCTTGTTATGGCATTAGAGGGGCCACACGCCATTGCAAAAAATCGCGAAGTGATGGGAGCAACAAACCCAAAAGACGCACTGCCGGGAACAATCCGCGCAGACTTTGCAAAATCTGTTGGTGAAAATGCTGTCCACGGATCTGATAGCGCCGAGACGGCAAAAGAAGAAGTCGCTTTTTTCTTTGGCCCTGCGGAATTAATGGTGGTGAAAAAAGCACACAGTTGCTGCCACTGCTAAATTTTTGATTCACAAAAAGGTTGGCACTTGTTAAGAGCGTCAACTTTTTTAGCCTAACTCCTCTAAATCTGGACCTTGAACATCTTCAGAATTTCCTAGATCACAAGTAGGTAGGGAAGGCGGACTAGACGGAAATGGCAGATCTGCCGAGCTCCGGCGATAGAAGATGCCCAAAGCCTTCACCAGCTACTGGTATGAACAATAAAGACGATAGAAGCGCCTCGCTCACGTTCATGAAATCCTTTTGTATTTGCAATATGTTTCATTATAAATCATTTTTCCTCACAACTCAATAAATTTCTTTCGGAATTCGCCTTGCTTAGAAAAATTCTCATTTAACTAAATCTTTAATTAATTTCAACAAAACGTGCTAAACCATTGCTTTAAATGAAAAGTAAATGTATCCTTTTTGTTAAAAATGAGAATTAACATGTTTTCAGTAACCAGAAATCTTATAGACAGAGACCTCACGTCGTCTTGAAACAACCACAGAGGAAAATTACAGAAGACAATCCATACTAAACATATTTCGAAGATAAAGCTAATCTTCTAGCTTCATGTTGTGGTAGACAGCGTCAACATCATCGAGTGCTTCGATCCAGTCAATCAGCGCAAGGTTTGCAACTTGCGCCTCTTTATCGCACGAGATGTAGAGTTTGGGGAGCATCTCGAGAGAGGCCTCCTCAACACACAACCCGAGCCCCTCTACCACCTCTTTAATTTGATAGAGCAGATCGGGTGGTGTTGTGATAACAAAAAGCTCATCGGTCTCTTCAAAGTCGTCAGCGCCGGCATCTGAGACTGCAAGAAAGAGCACATCGCCATCTACCTCCTTTTTTACTACCTGAATGACTCCCTTGCGATCGAAGTTAAAAGCGACAGCGCCAGGTGATGCAACGCTACCACCCCGTTTGTTTGTCGCAATGCGCATGTCGGTCGCAATCCGATTTTTATTATCGGTCATCACCTCAGCAATAATTCCGACACCGCCATAACCGTACAGTTCATAGGTCATCTCTGTGTAATCTGCTTGGTCGGAACTCGACGCCTTCTTAATATTGCGCTCGATATTCTCACTCGGAAGGTTGGCTGCTCGCGCTTTTTGAATGACAAGGCGCAGCCGCGTATTACTTTTAGGATCAGCTCCTCCCTGTTTAACAGTGCTAATAATCTCTTTTGTCAAACGGGTAAAAACTTTTCCTTTGAGCGCGTCCGCTTTGCCTTTGCGGTGTTTGATGTTTGCCCATTTACTATGACCTGCCATAACTGCTCCTTCTCCCACTGTTTTGCAATTGCGTAGTCTCCAAATCTCTTCTCTTGCTCTTTAAAAGCACGGTGATGAATCCTTCGTTTACCGAGGGGCCCCTGAATCGGCGGGTAGAGATAATGGAGCATCTCATGATACACTATATAGGAGATAAAAAAATTCGGAAATTCTGGCTGATCAAGCAATCGATGAATTTTAATAAATTTCTTTTCATTGTGGTAGTACCCAAGAAGTCTGTGGCGGCGCGCGCGCGTTTTAGGAGTCCCAAACCAGGTGATAGGAAGCTGTGGAATCTGACTTTTAAAATAGTCGCGATTAATCTGATCGAAGATCTCTTGTAAATGATACGTCTTTCCCTCAGGCTCACAGCGCAAGGGACGTGTACGCGGCAATTTTTTAGGTTTGCGAGGGAAAAACCGCCTGAGTAGATTCATAATACTGCTTGCATAAAAATTTTCCCGATATACTCGCCCTTATCCTTAATAAAATGCTTCTGAATGCCAAACTCGGTAAACCCGAGTTTGCGATAAAGGTGAATCGCGGGGTTCCCATCATACACTTCTAAGTGTAAAATTTCTATTTTAAATTTCTCTTTAGCATGCTGTTTAAGCGCTTGTAATAAAACCTTTCCCACCCCTTTACCTCGATAGCCGTCTGCGACAATAATCGATAAAAGACATTGATGAGAGAGTTTCTTAAAGGGCTGAATGTAGAGATTTGCCATGCCACATGCCACACCATCACATTCAATCGTCAGCCCCGATTCGATTTTAGAGTAATGGACCCAAATTTTGACCGCATCATCAATTTCACGCTCATCAAACATGGGAAACCAGCGCAAGACATAAGCGTCAGAGAGCCATATTTTTAATGGCACGGCATCTTCTTGATGTGTCAATCGAGTGACTAAATTCATAAGTATGACTCCAACAAGATGCGCGCATAATACTTACCGTCTTCTTTCACAAACTTCTCTTGGCGTGCAAATTCATGAAAGTCGTACTTCTTCAAAAGGTCAATAATCGGATTCCCTTCAAAGACCTCAATATGAACAAGCTCTTGACGAAACTGCGTCTTGGCTAGATGCTTCAAATTTTTAAGGAGCGAGCTCCCAACTCCTTGCTTACGCCACTTCGGATCAACGACCATCTTAATCTGACAATGATGCGAAAGTTTTCGATACGGCATCAGAAAAAGAGTTCCTATTCCGCACGGCACACCATCAATGACAGCAGTCAAGCTGCATGAATATCTAGAAAATCCAATCCAACATTGCAGTGCATCGACAATCTCTTTCTCTTCTTGCATGGGGAAAAAGTGAAGAGTTTCGGGCGTCTCCACCCACTCCTTGAGATAGGGCAGATCGGTCACATAGGTGTAACGCAAATCAAAGCCAGGATGGTTCATTGAACCTCTGGCGTTTTTAGCTTTGCTTGAAAAATTCGAAGATTTTCGCGTCGATTTTTAGAAACTGCTTGCAGTTTCGTATCGCGCGAAGGAGTCGACGCTTCAGCGTCGGCAAGTGAGCAAGATAAAAATCTACGAGAAAAGAACGAATTTTTCAAGCGAATGTAAAAATGCCAGAGGTTCATGATCCAAACTCCTTAAGATATGCATTAATAAAGCCGTCCAAATTTCCATCCATCACAGAATCGACATTCCCCTCTTCATACTTTGTTCGCGTATCTTTGACAAGAGTATATGGCGCAAAAACATAGTTGCGAATCTGACTGCCCCATGCGATCTCGCGCTTCTCGCCACCGATCTCCTCAATCTGACTCTTTCTCTCGTTCATCTCTTTTTCGTACAATTTAGCACGCAACAGATTCATACAGGTCGCCCGGTTCTGAATCTGACTCCTTTCGCTCTGACAAGAGACAACAATCCCTGTCGGCAAATGGGTGATGCGAACTGCCGAGTCTGTCTTATTGACGTGCTGACCTCCTGCTCCAGATGCGCGATAGGTGTCGACCCGAATCTGATCGGGACGGATCTCGATCAAGATCTCATCTGTAATTTCAGGCGTCACATCCACGGAAGCAAAGCTTGTGTGGCGTTTGGCATTGCTATCAAAGGGCGATATGCGTACGAGGCGATGTACCCCCTTCTCAGCTTTACAATAGCCATATGCATAGGGACCTGTAATTCGAAAGGTCACGCTTTTAAGCCCTGCGACATCTCCATCCACTGCATCTAAAAGCTCTGTATTCCACCCCCTTTTTGCGGCAAAGCGCTGATACATTCTTGACAGCATGAGCGCCCAATCGCACGCCTCGGTACCCCCGGCTCCTGAATTGATCGTGAGATAGCAGTTTTTCCCATCTAACTCCCCAGAGAGCATTTTACGCACTTCAAGCTCTGAGAGATCGAAGTCAATGGAATGAATCTCACCTAAAAGCTCATTTAGAAAAGCAGCATCTCCACTCTCTTCGACATCGGGCAGAAGTGCACAGACATTATCAAAACGAAGCCTCAGTTCCTTATAGGGAAGCGTCCACGCTTTTAAAGATCTGCTCTCTTCGATCAGCTCCTGGGCCTTTTTGTTATCAAGCCAAAAGTCTGCCTCCTCCATTAACCGCTCTAACTCTTCGACACGCCGTTCTTTACTGGCTAAGTCAAAGATACCTCAACATGTGAAGGAGTCTTTCATGAATCTCTTTAATCTGATTTTCTGTCTGTTCGTTCATTGAACCTCTTGCTTAACTTGCTTTATTTGAAAAATTCGAAAATTTTCTCGCCGATTTTTAGAAACTGTAAAGAGTTTCGTGTCGAGCGAAGGAGCCGACTCCAGAGAGTCGGTAAGTGAGTAAGATAAAAATCCACGAGAAGAGGACGAATTTATCACACAAATGAAGTTATGCAAGAAGTTCATTTTTATACCTTATACATTGTAGGTCGAAGAACTGGTATTACCACCGGTTCCTGTCCAGTTTGTGTGGAAAAATTGACCTCGTGGGCGATCTGTTCTCTCATATGTGTGTGCGCCAAAAAAGTCGCGTTGTGCTTGCAATAGATTTGTCGGAAGAGCAGCTGTCCGATACCCATCAAAATAGTTAATTGCCGTACTCAAGCACGGTGTCGGAATACCCGATTCAATCGCAAGAGCAACTTGCCGTCTAAAGCCAGGAGATGCTGCTGTCAATGCGTCGTGGAAAAAAGGATCGAGCAACAAGTTTTCAAGCTGTGGATTGTGTGTAAATGCGTCTTTAATTTTATAGAGAAACTGGCTACGAATAATACACCCCTCGCGCCACATTAGCGCAATCGATCCGTAATTGAGTTTCCACTTAAAGTCAGCTGCTGCTTGACGCATCAGCATAAAACCTTGAGCGTAGGAGATCATCTTTGAAGCATAAAGGGCCTCTGCAAGCTCTGCAATCTGCTTCTTTTTGTCGGTAACAGGAACAATGTGCGGCGCGCCATACAGCTTCGCAGCTTTTAGCCTCTCCGCTTTTAATGCCGACAGACAACGGGCAAAGACTGCTTCCCCAATTAATGTCAGCGGCATCCCAAGTTCTAGCGCCGTAACCCCTGTCCACTTACCTGTTCCCTTCTGGCCTGCGACATCGAGAATCGAGTCGAGCAACAGTTTCCCATCTTCTTTATAAGCTAAAATTTTGGCTGTAATTTCGATTAGGTAACTATGGAGAGGCCCTTTATTCCACTCTAAAAAAATGTCGTGCATCTCTTGTTCACTACAGCCAAAGCGCGCTTTTAAAATATGGTACGCCTCACAGATCAGCTGCATATCCCCATACTCGATTCCATTATGAACCATCTTGACATAATGGCCAGAACCTCCATCTCCCACCCAATCGCAACACGACTTGCCGTCTTCTGCTTTGGCTGCTATTGTTTGTAAAATCGGTGCCACCTCACTCCACGCCTTCGCATTTCCGCCAGGCATAATCGAAGGTCCATGGCGCGCGCCCTCCTCTCCTCCTGAAATGCCGCTACCGACAAATAAAATCCCTTTAGCATCGAGCTCTTTAACACGCCGCTCCGTATCGGGATAGTGGCTATTGCCGCCATCGATGAGAATATCGCCTTTTTCTAAAAAAGGAAGAAGCTCTGCAATCAGCTCATCAACTGCAACACCCGCCTTAACCATCAGAATGATCTTGCGTGGCCGCTTCAATACTGTAACAAATTCTTTAAGCCCGCGTGTGCCGATCACATGACTTCCCTTAGCCGGTCCATGTAAAAAATCGTCAACCTTAGAGACCGTCCGGTTAAAAACAGCAACACGAAAGCCGTGGTCATTCATATTCATCACCAAATTCTGTCCCATGACTGCAAGACCGATCAGGCCAATATCTGCTTCATTTGTTGCCATTTTCATCCTCTTAGTATAGTATTTTTGCTTCTGTCCTTGTAGCTCAGGTGGATAGAGCGGTTGCCTCCTAAGCAACAGGTCGCGCGTTCAACTCGCGCCAAGGACGAACTACTTTCCATTATATACTCGCTCCAATTGAAAAACCCAGAAATTTCAATTGGAACGAGTATAGATCGACGCCACATATTTATCGATACCCGATGCAATCGCCTCTGCAATTTTTTCTCGGTAGGCGGGATTGCGCAGCTGTGACCTTTCTTCTGCGTTTGTAATAAAACCGCCCTCAACCAGAACTGCCGGCATATTTGACTCGCGCGTTAAATGATGGTTGCCAATCTTCACACCGCGAGAAATGGCGCCTGTCGATAAAATCATCTCGCGCAAAATAGATTGAGCAAGCCTTTTTGAAGCTTGAGAGCGCCACGGCTCTCCCGCATTATAATAAAAGACTTCAATCCCCTTAGCCTCTTTACTCGGTGCGGCGTTGTAATGGATGCTAATGAGAAGATCTGCCTTTGCCCTGTGCGCTGCAGCGACCCGTTCTGGCAGTGTGAGGAGCTGATCCCTTGATCTTGTGAGTAAAACGCGATACCCTTTTGCGAGGAGATGTTTCTTCACAAGAAGACTTGTCATCAAGGTCAAGTTTTTTTCCATAAACGTCTGAACTTTAGCCCCCTCATCTGTGCCCCCATGACCCGCATCAAGAACAATCAGCTGCTTTTCTTTGACAGGCAACTGAATCGGCATGATTTTCTTATGGGGCTTGGGCAAACTCGAAGAGAGCGGCCGCCTCTCTTTAGAGAGAAGGGGGCTATGCCCAATGAGAATAAGACAGGAGAAGAGGAGTAGAAAAAAACGCATGTCCCCATCATCTCGCACTTGGAATTATGAGTCAATTTTTAGAAAAGACTTCTTTCGAAATTCGCTTTGTTTATTAAAATTGATGTTTTTTGTGGAGATGCGGCGCCAAATTTTTCGAGCATGTGCGAACACATGTTCGAAAAATTTGGCGCCACAGATTCCAAAAAAAGCAATTTTAATAAACAAAGCGAATTTCGAAAGAAGTCTAAAAAAAGAATGGATTTTAGAAGATTAGAATCTGGTAGCGCACATGCTACCTAGCTCCTATCAAAGATGAGGTCTCAGAACTTATACACAAATAAACTCATCCAAAAAAACCTTGTAAAAAAATTTAATAAAAGAGCCTCAACCCCGCGAGAAGAAAAGGCTCTGTATCACTCTCTAGCCGGCGAGGCATCGCTGCCCGCACTCATAGAACTACTAAGAAGTCCCGAACTTCCAAAGCAACAGGCAAGTCCGGTACCAGCAATAACTGCAATTGGAACAGCGATCGGCGCAACAAAATAAAGCCCAACCAGCAACCCAGCATAGAGTATGCCTAGAAAAAACACACCTATTTTTCGTGCAGTTGATCCTTCCGTAATTGCAGCGTTAATTACAGCGCCTAATAACATAACTGAGGCAAATGTAATAAGAAACGGAAGTATAATAAAAGAAATTGCCGAAAGCGCAAGAATGGTAATCGAAATCGCAAGCGCAGCAATACCAGCAATTACTTGCAGCGCTTGATTTGATCCACCACAAAAAGCTGCACACC
>JABDDH010000007.1 GCA_013287705.1 Chlamydiota bacterium
GGGTTGTGATGGAATTCGCACTCACTTTTAATGAGGGAGTCGATGGTTCGAGTCCATCAAGTCTCAATTCTTTAATTTTGTCCCTATTGCTGTGTCTGTTCGTGTAATCTGATAGGAAAAAAGCACGCACATCGTGCAGATCCCAGAAAAGATCAATAATTTTTTCAGGGAATCTTTGCGCATAGTGAGTCAACTTTTTTTATCCTAAAGAGAGCGTCTGGTGCTATTGTTCTAAGAATTTCTCGAGACATGACCTCTTGACTGATTTTAGCAGAGCGCTCTTCCACTAAAAGAGCCTCAGTAATGTCACTGTATTCCAGGCCGTTTGCGACGAGAAGAATTAGGGCTGCCTGCAGGGGAGAAATACTTGGATTAAAGGCGACATTTTCTAGATACGATCCTGTATAGATTGCTCCATTTTTTGTCTTAAGGACAACCGCGGATTTTGATTTGCTATAGGGAGCATAAGAGGCCAAAGCTGCTTGTACGGCCTTGTCGATCAAAGAGGAGCTAGATGCTTCATCATGCGTTACTGTTAAAAGGTCTCCCGACAATCCTAAATCTTGTGGACCAAAAGATTTTGGAAGTAAAGAAGAGAGAAGAAGTGTCTCTGAATCAGGAGTCAAGATGCGCAAATTTTCACTGCCTGCCATCTCATTTAAAAATTGGCGACAATGACCGCAAGGGGCGGCCGAAAGAGCAATTGCCACAATTTCCCTCTCTTGATGCGCTCTAGCATTTGTAATTGCAAATTGTTCACAGTGAATTGCTTCATTGAGAGGAACACTTAAAAATTCCAGATTGACGCCTAAGTAAATATTGCCGCTTTTGCCCAATGCAACAGCTGCGGCTTTATAGTTTGAGATAGGTGGACGGGCATAGGAGCGCGCGACAGGAACAAGGATCTGAAGCAACTCTTCAACATGCAGTTTGTAGTGCTTTGTTATCTCTCTCACTTGACTTTCAGGAATCATAAACGGATGAGGAGAGAGAGTTTTTGTTAGGTCGTTAATGATCAGATCATGTTTATTCATTGTTTCACCATAAAAAGGGAGAGTTATACAGACAAAGAAAAAGATACAGACGAGGTGGGTTTTTAAGTTAAAAATTCTCATGCTATTTTTTTGGCTTTTTGATCGAACCTATCCCTTAATGAGTACAGACTGCTTTTTGAGTCTTTTTCCGCATCTTTCGGAGCAATGAAGCAGTGCTACTTACTCAAGTATGTCCTGCTTCATTGCTCCAAAATCTGCGAAAAAATCCTTCAAAAATCAGCTATGTGCTCATTAAGGGATAGGTTCACGTTTTTTATAACATGGTCTTTCTTAAAGTCACACAAAAGATTTTTTGGCAGGTTTAATGAAACAGCGGTCTTGTCGCATAAATAGCTGCGGATAAAAATTTTCTTGCTGTTTGCCGCTTGATTTTGTAAATTTTGGTAGTGCTAAACATATTTAGCTCTACCAGCAATAAAAAGCCTGGAAACACATGTGGTCGGTTTCGAAAAAATAGTTACAAGAGGTTGCTGTGAAAATTAAAATATTAATGATTCTTTTCTCTTTTGCTTCTTTTTCCCTCCATTCTCAAGAAACACAAGGGTTTCTCTCTTCTGAAGAGATGACTCTTTTTTATAAACAAGGCTATCTGATCAAGCGTCAAGCATTGAGCGGATCTGAAATGAAGGATCTAAATGAAATTTCGTAAATCTTTCGATCCTGACTGGCAAGATGTTTTAGGGAACGGGAGTTATGCTATTTGTATCATTCCTATCGATACAATGACTCCAGAAAATGGGGGGTTATGGGTAGATCAAAACAACTATCCAGAACCAGAAGGAACAGAGGAGTCCCGAGAGTGGCTGTATACAGAGCCCGGAGATCTTATTTTCATGCATCCTCATCTATATCATGGAAGTGGAGCAAATTCCTCTCCGACGGCGAGTAGAAAAGCTATTTTGACTGGTTTTTGTGCTTTTGGAGCAAATCATAGACCCTATCCAGGAGCCTATGTGAACACGCACCTAACCGCACAACAGAAGAAGGTGGCATAGAGATAACAAATAGCCCTTGGAGTAACGAAATTGCTATAATACCCAAAAAAGGCCATTAAAAAAATTTAAAAAGCCCCAGGTTTTAGAGCTTGGGGGTTCATGTTATATCAATTCCAACAAATAACGTCTTATTTGTTGGAATTGATATTATCTTGCTTTTTTTTCAGCTTGGGTTAAGTCACTAATCAATTTGCCTTTTTCACTGTCGGTTTCTGAAGATTTATAGTTGTTGTAGTCTTGTTCGATTTTTGCATTTTGTGCTAAAAGCTTTTCATCTTTTAAGCCGCGTGCTGTCTCATTTAAGATGTTTAGCGCCTGATCCATCACTTTTTTAAACGCATCTTTTTTATGCACTTCATCAGCTGTTGCATGTCCGTCGAGTGCGCGTTGAAAGAGGTCGATCCCGTGTTTGTACTGCTGTGTGTATAATTTTTTGTTGTGAGGAGTAATGGGCCCCATCCCTGATCTGTGAATATCCATGTTCATCCTTTTTTAATTTTTTTAGTTGAAGAGTTGCAGCGCCTTCAGTTACTCTCTGTTAACAAAATCATTTTTTTTTTAGCAATAGGGGGTTAGATGAATTGGATGTTGAAGACCTTAAGTTTGGCAATTATTTTTCCTCTTCTTGCTTTTGCAGCAGATGAGACAGTGATTAAGACACCCGAAGAGATTCAGGCGGAGCTCGATAAAGCAGAGGCCGATTTTAAGCGTGCGCAAGAGATGTTTAACCCGTGGTATGCAGGTCCTCTGATTACAGGAGGAGCGCACAATATGCCGCCAGGTTCTGCCCTTTTTGCTCCTTTTGTCTCGTTTAGTGATAATTATGCTGTCTGGAATGGGAAGAGAAAATTGATCTCAGTACCGGATCGGTATGTTCTTAACCCACAGCTTGCAACCTTTATATTTGGGATTACCGATTTTCTTGACTTTACAGTTGTGGGGCAGGGAATTGCGCGCTGGCAACAGAACAAATCATCTGGCGGTTTTGGTGATTTAACGTTGGGTATTGGTATACCGATTCTTAAAGAAGGGTTAAACCGACCGGCCATTCGCTTGGTCTTTAACGAGACATTTCCAACAGGTCGCTATCAGAATTTAAAGCCTGGCCTCTTAGCTCTTGATATTTCGGGATCTGGCTCCTATCAAACCCAGATTGGATTTCGTATGAGCAAGTTGACATTCTGGTCTCATAAGCATCCGATGAATTTTCGTTGTGCTTATTCCTATACAATTCCTACAGATGTTCATGTCCATGGCTTTAATGCCTACGGTGGCGGTTACGATGCTGCGGGGACGGTCACCCCGGGACAGTCTCAACAAGCAAACGCCGCTTTTGAATATAGCTTCACACAGAATTGGGTCTTTGCTTGTGACTTTGTCTATAACTGGACAGCAAAGACGACATTTCGCGGCAATCCTGGCCACCTAAAAGATGGAACCCCATCTGTTGTTGGGGATGGATACAGTGATCAGCTCAGTCTTGCACCTGCAATTGAATATAATCCGAGCGCGAACCTCAATTTTGTCGGTGGTGTTTGGTTTGACGTCTACGGACGTAATACCGGTAAGTTTGTTTCTGGAATCGTAGTTGCTAACTATACATTTAAAATATAAGGAATTATGAAAAAAGTAACTTTTTTTGCTGCTATGTTGTTTAGTCTACAAATGTTACAGGGGAATATTGTTCACCAAGAAAATATTAAGGCAGAGTGGAAGGAAGAGCAGGTTCCAGCTTTTGATGAGCTCATGCTCTCATGGAATGGTGCGCGTCCAGTTGATGGAAATTATTCATTTTATATCAGCGTTAAAACAGAGGCTTGGTCACCCTGGTTACTCTATGCAACATGGGGAAGCGATAAACAGGCAAGTTTTTTAAATACAACGGATGTTGAACCTGTTCGCGTCTATCAGGACGCCTTAGAGGTTTTAGAGGGGAAAAAGGCCACAGGTTTTCAGATTAAGATCGTTCCAGAGGGCTCTGCCTCACTTGATGCGCTTTATGGGCTACATGTCTACACCAATAGCGATAAGAAACAAGAGGCGGAGCAAGTGAGCGCTTCTTTGTTGCCGGTTAATTTAACAGTTATTGGCCTTTCTCAGATGACATTGAAGCATGAAAGACACAAAGACCTCTGTTCTCCAACCTCAACGGCGGCAGTTGTTAAGTATCTTTCAAAAAATGAGGCTATTTCCGCCGTGAACTTTGCTCAAAAAGCGTGGGATTCAGGTTTTGATATTTTTGGTAACTGGGTCTTTAACGTGGCACAAGCGGCAGCGGAACTTGGCCCCACATGGAGCTGCTGGGTTGAGAGGTTAAGTGGCTTTGAAGCGATTTATCAGCAGTTAATGAGAGGAACGCCGGTAGTTGTCAGTGTTCGTGGACCTCTCTCTGGCAGTGCGTGTCCCTATCCTTCAGGTCATTTAATAGCAGTAACAGGTTTTGACCCGATAGAACAAAAGGTGAGATGCATGGACCCTGCTTTTCCCTCAGATGATCAAACAAATGTTGTTTACGATTTAGCAGATTTTGTCCAAGCCTGGAACCGGCGAGGACGTGTTGCTTATCTATTTAATAAAAAAATAAATTGAAGGAGTAGTATGAATTTGTTTTTATTTTTAGCTCTTATTGCTGTGCCATTTTCCCATTTTTATGCCGATTCTTGGTATGTGAATGTACCAGTAGTTACCATGAGAGAAGCGCCGAATGATACATCTGAAGTCGTTTCTCAAGGTTATTTTTCAGAAGAAGTGCGTCTTTTAGAAAAAAATAATGGCTTTGTTAAAATTGAAACTGTTCTGGATCATTATCAAGGGTTTATTCCTGAATCTAGTATTGTTTCTAGAGGCCAAGCTTTTGCTCCTTCTATTGTCCGGGTGAATCAAAGATCCGCTCACATTTATCATGTGGATGATCTGGTTTATGGGCCTGTGTGCACATTGCCATTTGGTAGTCAGCTTGAACTGATAGGATCAAATAATGATCCAGAGAGCAAATTCCTTAAAATAGCGCTTCTTGATGGAACAGAAGCTTATATCCAAAGAGGCGATGTTGTGTTTACGACACAGGCTCTCTCTAAGAAAGAGCTTGTTGCGTTTAGTCAGCGTTTCCTTGGACTTCCGTATACTTGGGGCGGAAAGTCAAGCTTTGGATATGACTGTTCTGGATTTGTTCAAATGTTATATCGTCAGATGGGAGTCTATCTGCCGCGTGATTCAAAAGATCAATTTCGTTTTTCTGGATTTATTCCTGTGAGCCTTGATGCGCTCTCTATTGGGGATCTGATTTTTTTTGGACCTGCAGAAGATAAAGTTCGTCATGTGGGGATGTATATCGGAGATAATCAATTTATCCATACATCATCAAAAGAGAACAGCCCTTATCTGCGGATCAGTCGTCTCTCAGATGCTTTTTGGAATGGTACAGGAGAGTGGAAGTTTCGAGCTGGACGTCGTCTAGCTGAAAAATAGAAAACCCAGAAGGCGGAGAATCTCCGCCTTCTGAAAGTTTGGGAACACTGCCTAGTTTTCTTAAACTTTTTGAAAATGTTGATAGTCTTTCCTACTCGTCCAGTCGCCACCCCATTCCCATCCGCGAGTTTTAAAAGCTCTTGTAACAGCATCTCCCTCTTGAATCATACCAGGGTTTTTTAAAGTACGATCGACAAACTCTTTTCCATTTGCAGGTGCAATGAGTCCTGTTTGTAGATTAATATAAGGGTTCCATCGCGTGTTGATGTCCCAAGCTCTTCCTAGTGCGTGGTTTGATAAGGTGCTGCCAGCGGTAATTGCTCTGACGCATAGAGCTGAGGAATTATTCTCGCTCATTGAGGCCTCATCATCCGCATCCCAATAATCAATAAGACGTTGCTGCTCTATTGGAAATTGTGCCTTAAAAAGATCTCCTGAAATACCCACGACATCTTCTGCAAGTGTCCGGTGAATAACAACTTCTCCTGTTACGGGTTGCATGGACATATTTAGATGAGTTACTTGTACGTAGGCAAACTCTTTTTTAGGAGGGCCATAATCTTTCCAAGATCGAACAACTCTGTTTGCAGGATCGCTTGTGATGCGCGCATCCACAACGGCTGGAAGCTCTTCCCATACTGCTGCTTTAAATTGTTCTTCTTCAATAACAGATGTTGGTTGTCCAAGGTGTACATTTTCAAAATAGCCAAGTTGTAAATCGGGTAGTTTTTGATGATTAAAATTTACTGCTGCCATAACTCCTCCTAGGGTTAAAAATTAGAAACAGAAAGATTTTGGATCTGCTTGAAAAAAAATTGCAATGACATTTTGTTTTTTGAGTTTTCCTATTCTTGCATAACGCGTTAAGATCGGCGTATGGAAGAGAAAGGTTTTTCGAAAGTCATTTTGGGAATTGATCCGGGGACGCGCATCACCGGATACGGGCTTGTGCGTTTAGATGGAAGTACGCTTGCGCCCCTGGATTTTGGATGCATTCGTCCGCCGATAAAGCTCTCTTTAGCAGAGCGTTACTTAATTATTTTTAATGGTCTGGAGCATCTTTTAGAGAAATATAGCCCGGATGCTGTCTCTGTCGAGTTGCAATTTGTCGATAAAAATGTGCAGAGCGCGCTAAAATTGGGAATGGTTCGAGGTGTCGTTTTGCTTGCTTGTGCCAAATGGAAGGTTCCTATTTTTGAATACGCCCCAACAAGAGCCAAACGATCGATTGCAGGCTCTGGATCTGCGAGTAAAGCCACGGTGCAGAAGATGGTGCAGCTCCTGTTGAAACTCGAAAAGATACCGGAGCCAGAAGATGCAGCGGATGCGCTAGCCCTTGCTGTCTGTCACGCCAATACCATGAGGAGAACTTTGTGTACGAATATATTAGAGGCACGTTAAGAGGTGCAAGGCCGGATCGTGCTGTTGTCGAAACAGACGGACTTGCCTACCGGATTGCCATTGCTCTAAGTACGTTTTCGAAGCTGCCGACGATGGGATCTGAGGTGAAGCTTTTTTTGTCTCATGTCGTGCGCGAAGATGCAGAACTGCTTTACGGCTTTTTATATGAGAGGGAACGCGATTTTTTTGAAAAATTGATTACAATTTCAGGTGTCGGACCAAAGACCGCTCTTTGTCTGATTGGCCATATGGAACCACAAGAGTTACAGAGGGCTATCTCTTCTGAAAATATTTCTTTGATATGCAAGGTCCCAGGGATTGGAAAGAAAACCGCAGAGAGACTTGTAATTGAACTCCGCGATGGCTTTAAAGTTCTTGATTGTGAGGAGGTTATGAGGTCAAATGTTGAGGGCGATGCATTGAGCGCCTTAATTCGTCTTGGCTACCCTGAGGCACGGGCTCAAAAAGCGGTTGGAATCGTTGTTAAAACAACACAAGAAGAGCTAACCCTTTCTCAACTGATTACTTTAGCTTTACGTCAGATCTGATCCTCTTTATACTGTAGGGATGAAATTTATTCACAAACCCTATCTGCCTGGTGAGACAATTGCCGCTGTCGCGACCCCCCCTGGGGAGGGCGGTGTTGCGATTATCCGCGTTTCGGGCAAAGAGGCATTTTCTGTTGTCTCTAAAATCTATTCTGGCCCTATCTACTCCTATAAATCCCATACGGCGCATTTTGGTTCTATTGTGGATAGAGGAGAGGTTGTCGACGAGGTGCTTCTTTTAGTGATGCGCGCTCCTCGGTCTTACACGGGTGAGGATACGGTCGAGATTCACTGTCATGGTGGAAGCTTGATTACAAAAAAGGTCTTAGAGACTGTTCTTGCAGCTGGAGTAAGAGCCGCCCTCCCCGGTGAATTTACCTTTAAAGCCTTTAGAAATGGTAAGATCGATTTGGCTCAAGCTGAGGCGGTTCAAGAGCTGATCTCTGCTAAAAACAGTCTTGCCCTACAGGCGGCAGAAAAACAGCTAGAAGGAGCTCTTTCTGCGACAATTTTACAGTTTCAAAAGGAATTAACCGATATTGCAGCCATTATTGAGGCGTGGATTGACTTTCCAGAAGAGGGGCTTGAATTTGCAACTCTTGATGAGATTGTTGACAAGCTCATCTTGGTGCATACAAAAATTGCACGCCTTGCCCACTCCTTTCATGAGGGAAAAGTCTTGCATGAGGGGTTGACGTTGTGTCTTCTCGGGGCTCCAAATGTCGGCAAGTCGTCTTTAATGAATGCATTGCTTGGAAAAGAACGGGCGATTGTGACAGATATTCCAGGAACGACGCGTGATCTATTGGAAGATGAACTACGCCTCGGTGGTCTTCATTTTCGATTGCTTGATACGGCAGGTGTGCGCAGAACAGAAGAAGTGATTGAACGCGAAGGGATTCGCAGGACCAAAAAAGCTGTAGAAGAGGCAGATCTTCTGCTTCTTGTTTTAGATAGTACGCGAGGGGTAGGGGAAGAAGAAGAGGAGTTGCTGCGGATAAGTGAGGGAAAGCGCCGTCTGATTGTCTGGAATAAGATCGACATTGGTGTGCCGTCTCCTTTGCGAGACGCTCTTTCTATTTCAGCAAAAGAGCGCATAGGGCTGGATCTGCTCAAAGAGCGGATTGAAAAATTGATCTGGCAGGATGGGCCCCCCTCTAAGGAAGAGCTTCTTATTTCAAATGTGCGCCATAAAGAGGCGCTACTCAATGCACGTGACGCTCTGTCTCAGCTCATTTCAGGTTTGAAAGAGGGAGTTTCGCCTGAATTTCTCTCCTCTGATTTACGTCGTGCTTTATCAGAGCTTGGAACAATTATCGGAACAGATATTACCGAAGAGATATTAACTGCAATCTTTTCTAAATTTTGTGTTGGGAAATGACGCCAGAAGAGGTTCAAGAGATTCTCGATGAGTATTTTCCTGATCCTCAAATCCCCCTTGCCCACACAGATCCGTATACGCTGCTCATCGCCGTACTCCTCTCTGCGCAATGCACAGATGTGAGGGTGAATCAGATCACGCCGCGTCTTTTTGCAAGGGCGAGTACCCCCCAGGCAATGATCCTTCTTTCTATCGAAGAGATTGTGGAAAAGATTCGCTCTTGTGGTCTTGGTCCTTCAAAAGCGCGTGCGATTTGGCACTTGTCACAGGATCTGATTGAAAAACATGAGGGAAAAGTACCAGCCTCTTTTGAGGATCTAGAGGAGCTTCCCGGCGTTGGACACAAGACAGCCTCTGTTGTTATGTCTCAAGCATTTAAAGTGCCTGCATTTCCCGTTGACACGCATATTCATCGATGTGCTAAGCGCTGGGGTCTCAGTACTGGAAAATCGGTCACAGAAATAGAAAAGGACCTTAAAAATCTATTTCCTAAAAGTTCGTGGAACAAACTGCATCTGCAGATCATTTACTTTGCGCGTGCCTATTGTCCGGCGCGTGGCCACGATCCTCTTGCATGTCCTATCTGTTCGTCTTTATAGAGTGACCAAGGGACTGGCCCAGGAGTGCGCGCGTCTCAATTTTTTGTGCAGAATTGGCAATGAGATCGGCGTCAAAGAGAATTTTTCCCGGCTCAAAAAGCAGAACAAGAGAAGAGCCGCCAAATGAGAAGTAGCCGAGCTCCTCTCCTTTTGCGTAAGGCCCCATTTTTTTGTAGGTGTGATGGATCGTTCCGACGTACGTCGCGCCAACTGCAATATAGAGAATCTGGCCAAATTCTTCCGTCTGAATTGTTGTGATACTTCGTTTATTTTCGGTAAAAATCTGGATGTTGCGGCGCAGCGCCATAGGGTTAACGGAAAAAAGAGCACCTGGAAGTTCCCTTGTGTCACATAGTGTGGCATCAGAGGGGAAGTGGAACCTGTGGTAGTCTGTTGGGCAGAGTCTAGCAAGTAGCATAGCCCCACCTGTATACCGTTTGGAAAGTTCCGGATCTTGTAGTAGATCATCGATCGAAAATTTAGCCCCCTTGATCAGAAAGCCATCAGATGCAGCAATATTTTGGTAGAAGAGATACCGAGCATCAGCTGGCATAACCGCAATGTTTTTTGCGTGCGACATGGGGCGTACGTCCGGTTTTAACTTGCGGATGAAAAAATCATTGAAAGAGGTATAAGAGGTGACAGGGTTTAGGAATTCGGTCACATCGACATGGAATTTTTTAATAAAGGGAGCTATTTTTTTTTTGCTTTTCGGGCTTTTTTGTAAAAAGCCGTAGATTTTAGAAGGGAGAGAAAAACGACAAATTAAGGGCATAATCGTTTTATAGAGAAGACGAGAGAAAAGAGTGGGTCCGTAGAGCAGTTCAATAAAAAATTTGCCATAGACCAGCTCCTGTTCTATTTTTTGAGTCAGCCGATCAATGTAATAAATTTCTTTCATCTACTTTTGAGGAACAACCTTTCCAGGGGCACTTTTGCGGACAACCGCCTTTTTAATCATAACAAGAACTAAGCTCAGAGCCATATGAACCTCCTTGTGGATAGTGATAGTATAACAAATCTTGGAGTTTTTGTGCAAACCATGATATAATGAAGCCCATACACATTTACTTGGGGTACTATGTTCGGCGTCTTAAAAAAAATGTTTGGCACAGCTCAGGATCGTCTTCTTAAGAGATATCGCAAACTTGTTTTGATTGTCAATGAGTGGGATGAAAAATTTAAGTCCCTTTCTGATGAGGAGTTAAAGAATAAGACAGTCGAATTTCGCCGCAGATTGGGGGAGGGAGAGAAGCTAGACGACCTACTGCCCGAGGCGTATGCGGTTGTCAAGAATGGATGCCGGCGTCTATGTGGCACAGAGGTTCATGTCTCCGGTTATGATCAGAAATGGGATATGGTGCCGTATGATGTACAAATTCTCGGGGGGATTGCCCTCTATTACGGAGCTGTTGCTGAGATGCAGACGGGTGAGGGGAAGACACTTACTGCTGCCATGCCGCTTTATCTGAATGCCTTAACGCAAAAGCCGGTTCATTTGGTAACTGTTAATGATTATCTAGCTCAGCGCGATTGCGCTTGGGTTGGAACGATTTTTCGCTTCCTTGGAGTGACAGTTGAGCCATTGACTCATCAAACCCCTTCTCATTTACGTCATCAGGTCTATCAAGCTGACATTGTTTATGGGACAGCCTCTGAGTTTGGGTTTGACTATTTGCGTGACAATTCTATGGCTCAGAGTAAGGAAGAGCAGTGCCAGAGAGGCCATTTTTTTGCCATTATTGACGAGGTCGACTCCATTTTGATTGACGAGGCGCGCACCCCCCTAATTATTTCGGGCCCCTGTGGGGTCTCTAAACAGCTTTATGATACGTTAAAAGACGATGTTGCAGCCGTTGTTCGTGAGCAGCGCGATTTATGTAATAGACTTGCGACTGATGCGCGGCGCACCTTAGAAACGCTTGGGCGGTTAACCGAAGGAGAGTTGCCTAAATTAAATAAGGAGCAGGAAGCTTGTGAAAAAGAGGCGTTTCGTAAATTGTGGCTTGTTGGTAAGGGAACGCCTCAAAATAAAATTCTCAAGCGGTTGCGTGAAAATCCAGAAATGAAGGCAAGTATTGAGAAGTGGGACATCTATTTTTACGGTGAGGGCAATAAAGAAGAGAAGGCAGCGGCTCTTGCTGAATTATTAATTGTAGTTGATGAGCGAGCGAGTGAATTTGAATTGACAGACAAGGGAATTGCGACGTGGATTCGGTATGCTGAAGGCTCTGTTACACACGATGATTTTATGATGCTAGATCTGGGTCACGAATATGCTTTAATTGATCAGGATTTAACGCTTACTGTTGACGAAAAGATCGCAAAAAAGGTGACTCTTCGAGAAGAGGATAGTAGACGCAAGGAGCGGGCGCACAACTTAAGGCAGCTCTTTCGCTCTCATCTGTTGATGGAAAAAGATGTCGATTACATCGTTGTTGATGAGAAGATTGTTATTATTGATGAAAATACAGGAAGGCCACAACCGGGGCGCAGATTCTCTGATGGGTTACATCAGGCAATTGAGGCAAAAGAGGGGGTTGCAATTCAGGGAGAGACGCAGACCTATGCGACGATCACTCTACAAAACTACTTCCGTCTCTATACCAAGCTCTCTGGAATGACAGGAACTGCTATGACGGAGGCGGCTGAGTTTAAAGAGATCTATAAGCTTGAGGTTCTTGCGATTCCAACACATAGGCCGTGCAAGCGCACGGATTCGGACGATCAGATCTATATGACAGAGCGCGAGAAGTATAATGCTTTGATTGCGGATATTCAGAAGATCCATCAAGAGGGAAGACCCATTCTTATTGGAACAGAATCCGTTGATGTCTCTGAGAAGCTATCGCGTATTCTCAAACAGAATAAATTGGAGCATACCGTTCTCAATGCAAAAAATCATGCTCATGAGGCAGAGATTATTGCAGAAGCGGGAAAGGCCTCTGCTATCACAGTGGCAACAAATATGGCCGGTCGCGGTACAGATATCAAATTAAAGCCTGGAGTGGCAGAAATTGGCGGTCTTCATGTGATTGGGACAACGCGTCACCAGTCGCGTCGTATCGATAGACAGCTACGTGGTCGTGGTGCGCGTCTTGGTGATCCAGGCAGTTCTAAGTTTTATGTCTCTTTTGAAGATGCCCTCATGCGTCTGTTTACAAGTCCACGGTTAACGAGTTTTTTACAGCGTTTTAGACCTCCAGAAGGAGAGCCGATTGCAGCGTCTGTGCTCAATAAATCGATAGAGACTGCTCAAAAGAGGGTGGAACAGCGTAACTACACGATGCGTAAGCACACTCTTGAATATGATGATGTGATGAATAAACAGCGCAGTGAGATGTATGCTTTCCGCAATGAACTACTCTATTCAGATCAGGTTATTGAAATTGCAGAAGACCTCCTCGGAAGCCTCTGTCTACAGATGGCGCGCAAATGCTACTCTTCCAGATCAAGCGAGGGGGGCTGGCATCCAGAGGCATATCACACATGGCTTATGGAGACATTTCCGCTGACATTTGATATGGTGGATTGGACTAGTGATTATCTGGAGGTTACAGATCTAGAACAAAAGGTTCAAGAGGCTGTAGTTTTAGCGTTTCAACAAAAGGTTGAGCATCAATGTCGTATTATTCAGGAGATCCAAGAGAAGATGGATCCAGACGGAAATTTCAAAGATCCCCGTATGATTCTGATCGATGTGATGCGAACGATTCTTGTGCGGATTGTTGATAAGATGTGGCAGGAGCACTTGCTTCAGATCGATTACCTGCGCACAGAGGTGACAGTGCGTTCTGTTGGCAATAAGGATCCGCTTCTTGAGTTTAAACACGAAGCATTCTCCCTTTTTGACAAGCTCGGGACGAAGATGAAGGGAAAGATTGCGCATGGTCTCTTTAAGTTTGAGATGGTTGTCCCAAAAATTGCGCCAAAACCTGTCGAACCGAAACTCTTTGATTTTGCAACGCGTAGACCAAAGATTGATTTGTCAAGGCTGTCGGGTTTTGATGCTAAAGAACCAGAGCCTGTAAAATAGACGTCTTGCGTAACCTGCTTTGTTTGAAAAATTCGAAGATTTTCTCGCCGATTTTTAGAAACTGCTTGCAGTTTCGTATTGCGCGAGGGAGCCGACTCTCTGGAGTCGGCAAGTGAGCAAGATAAAAAACTGCGAAAAAAGAACGAATTTGGCAAACAAATGAGGTTATGTAAGGTGTCTAATAATCTGCTTTAGTTCTTTATGGAACCGTTCTTTGCCAAACTGTGCAGCATGAGTTTGAATGACGTGCGGATCAAAACGGTCCGCACACTTTTCAAATCTGCAAATCGCGTCGATTAGGCTTGAAAGAGTCTGTTCGTGGAAAAAAAGACCGGTCTTCTGATCGACTACCGTTTCACACACACCTCCTTTGCCAAAAGCAATGACAGGAGTCCCTGCGCTCTGAGCCTCCACAGGGCTGATTCCAAAATCTTCCTCCGCTGCAAAAATAAACGCTTTCGCTTGTCCCATATATTGTTGAATTACTGCGTCGCTCTGTTGTCCGAGTAGCTCAACGTTTGTGCCTGCCTTTTCTCGGATTTTTTTCATTTCGGGCCCGTCACCGATCACAATAAGTCGCTCCTGTTTTAAGTGAGAAAAGGCTTCGACAATCAGATCAACTCTCTTATAAGGAACAAGTCTTGAGACTGTTAAATAAAACTCTTCGCGGCGCGCTTGTGGAGAAAAGAGTTCTGTTGCAACCGGCGGATAGAGGACAATAGAGTCTTTTCCGTAGACTTTTTTAATACGCTTTTGAATGTAGCAAGAGTTGGCGAGAAATGTATCGACGCGGTTAAGTGAGGCAATGTCCCATTTACGCATGTAGTACAAAGAAGCTCTTGCGGCAGCTTTTTTCAAGCCCTTTAATGGAGCAAGGTAAGCGTCATACATGTCCCATGCATAGCGCATGGGCGTATGGCAGTAGCAGATGTGGCGCTGGTGTGGAAGTCTCATCACACCTTTAGCCACAGCGTGGGAATTAGAGAAGATCAGGTCATACTCTGCCAAATTAAATTGCTCTATTGCCAGGGGAAATAGAGGAAGAAGGTTGCGGTAGTATCGTGTTCCAAACGGAAAGTGTTGTAAAAAAGAAGAGTTGATTTTTTTGTCTGCAAAAAAAGAGTCTCTCAAGTTTGTTTTATCGCAAATCAACGTGTAGATCGGTGAGGGGATGCAGTTCCACAGCTCCTCTAATGTCTTTTCAGCGCCGCCAATTGTAGTGAGCCAATCGTGAACAAGCGCTGTTTTTATACCGAAATAATCTGAAGAATCGGTTTTTGGCAGCATCGGCTTTACCCCAAAATTTTGATTGTTCAGGTTATTTCGGTATATTAATTTTTTTTCCATTGGATCTGTAGTGGGGCGGTTAAGTCTAAAAAAAGAGAGCGATCTGCCCGATGTAGGCCAATCATAGCTTCAGGGATAATTCTGCCGGAAGAGAGAATTGTCATTGTGTACTCTTTTTTTATCTTTTTTCCATCCTGTCCTGTCAATTTTTCAATTCCGCCAAGGGGAGAGGGTTTTGTCATCGCGACCATCGGAATGGGTTCATCGCTCGTAATTGAGTAGAAGAGTTCCCTCTCTTTCCAATAGAGCGTTAAAGAGATATCCGCTTGATAGGTCAAGCTCAAGATTTGCACGTGGCGCAGCTCACACGCGAGGCGATGGGCGCTATGTTGAAAGCGCTGCAAGTCGATCGATTTTTTAGCTTGGGTTCCAAGGAGTGTGCCGAGCAGCGTTATAATTGCAAGGGAGATAAAGAGCTCAAGGAACGTAAACGGCGATCGTCTCTTGTTCCTCTTCTGGATCGACGACAACGCGACCTTTTTTGGCATGATGGCGGTCCAAGTTTTTGGATTTAATGACAATATCCTGGTGGTTACGCATGACGCGCATGTCGTAGGCTCCACCCCAGCCATCTTTGAGTAGGTTTTTCACATTTTTAACAAATCCGGAATTTTTCAGATGGGTTTCAGGGTCTAGAACAACTTGATCGATAGGTACTCCCTTAGCAACCTCTAAGAGCAACAGATCATGGATCTGATTGATCGCCTGCTCTGTCTTAAACGCCTTTCCCTCTTCAAGGCTGCCCTTCATATTGTAGCCAAGAACACTGCCGATCAGCCCAATCAAAAAGATCACGATCATAATCTCGATGAGAGTAATCGGATGTTTTTTCTTTTGTTGTTTCATAAGTGAAGACTGTAGCACGCACGAGATTTATTTTTCTAGGGGCTTATTGGTTCCGCTAAGAAGTAAATTGAAAATTTTTCTTATTGCTTTTTAAGCCACTTTGCAAAATTTTCAACCCACTCAAAGTCAAAATCTTGCAAAACTCAACTCCAAACATGTACAAAGTCGAGATTCATATAACCGTAATGAAATTGAAGAATGTTTCTAATTCTGGGACTTGCCTGTGTCTCAGTTGCTTTTTTACATTAATTTCTTTCCTAATTAGAGACAAACGAGCTCACATCCGTCATCGGCAACAGAACCGATAGAAGAATCAAGCCAATGACAGCACCAAGGATCAGCAGTAGGGCCGGCTGCAATAGAAGTGTGATCTGGGAGAGCTGGTTTTCGAGCTCTTCGTCGTAAATTTCAGCAATACTCTGGAGCATCGGGATCGTCTTGCCCGTCTCTTCGGCAATGCTCATGATACGAGTGACAAGGGGCGGAATGCGCTCTGACTCTTTCAGCACAGAGCTTAAGGATTTTCCTTCCATAATTTTCTCTTCTGCTTCTTGAATCACCTTTTCTAATACAGCAAGGCCAATGACGCGACGCGAGAGGTTGAGTGCTTGGACAAGGGGGACGCCGCCTCCCATGAGGAGAGAGAGGGATCTTGTGAAGCGGACAAGTGCTGCTTGAATGAGAATCGTTTTGATAAAGGGGAGTTTTAGTAGCGCCTCTTCACGTAGGAGCTTTCCTTGAGGGCTGCGGAAAAAGAGGAAAAGGAGTACCCCTAGACTTGAAAAAACTGTCAGGAGAGAGAATCCATGAGAGGTGACAAAATTGCTAAGGCTGAGGACTGTCTCCGTAAGTGGATGGAGTGTGCGCCCTTCAAAAAGATCGCGCATCGAAGGGATGACAAAATAGAGAAGAGAGAAGGTCACAAGGAAGGCAAAGAGCGCTAAAAAAGCGGGGTAGAGGAGTGCTGCATAGAGCTTTTTTTTCAATTTTCTCTGTTTGTTAATGAGGTTTGAGAGCTCATCAAAGACTGTGGCAAGAGCGCCTGTCTGTTCGGCTGATTCGACCATCGATAAAAAGACTGGATCAAAACTCTCTGGATATTTTTTCAGAGCGAGGGAGAGTGAAGAGCCGCTCTTTAGTCGATCACATAGGTCAAGGAAGAGGGGATGGGATTTATGCCCTCGATATTTTTCTTCAATTGTTACAAGGCTTTCATAGACAGGAAGTCCGGCTTTTTGCAGCTGACCAAATTCACGTGTGAAATTGAGTAGCAAGGCCCCATCTAAGGCGACTTTCAAGTGAGACTTTAAAGAGGCGATCTGGGTGACGAGGATCTGTTGTTTGCGCAGCCGCTCTTTTGCTTGTGGATAGGAGTCGGCATCGATCACGCCCGTGATGTTTTTGCCCATCTCATTGACGGCTTTATACCGAAAAAGCGGCATCGTTATACCTCCTCAGCAGATCTGCTTACCCGTAGGACCTCAGCGCTTGTCGTGATGCCTTGAATGACAAGAAAGCCGCCTTCATGGCGCAAACTCATCATGCCACCGTTTTGTGCGCAGGTTTTTAATGCTAGAGCATCGGCGCTATTGAGGAGTTGTCGTTTAATGCTACTGTCAACGAGCATCAGTTCATAGATTCCGTGACGGCCTTTATATCCGGAGTCGTAACAGTTCGCACAACCTCTGCCGCGAAAAAAAGGGGTTTTTATGGCGATACCGAGTTCTTTGAGCTCAATATCCGTTGGCTCATAACTCTCTATACACTCCTTACAGATCGTACGCACAAGGCGCTGTGCTAAGACGCCAACCACTGAAGAGGAGAGGAGGTACGGCTCAATCCCCATTTCTACTAAGCGTGTAAGAGCTGATGGGGCGTCATTGGTGTGGAGTGTTGTTAAAACAAGGTGGCCTGTTAAAGAGGCTTGGATGGCGATTTCGGCTGTCTCTTTATCGCGTACCTCGCCAATCATGATCACGTCGGGATCTTGGCGCAAAATGTGGCGTAAGCCTGTCGCAAAGTGCAAATGAATTTTTGGATTCACTCCCATCTGAGCCATCCCGTGGAGCTTATACTCGACAGGATCTTCGATGGTCATAATATTGGTTTCAGAAGAGTTGATTTCAGACAGAGCGCTGTAGAGGGTTGTTGTTTTACCGCTACCGGTAGGCCCTGTGACGAGAATAATCCCTTCGCTTAAGTGAAGAAGATGTTTAAAGCTCTCTAGAATTTTTTGTCGCATTCCGAGCTTATGCATGCCAAGAAGGACGTTTGTTTTGTCAAGAATACGCAAGACAATCCGTTCGCCATGAACCACAGGAATTGTGCTAACGCGAAAATCGATTTCACGCCCGCCCATTTTCAGCTTGATCCTTCCATCTTGAGGCAGTCTCTGTTCTGCAATATCGAGTTTTGCAATGACTTTGATACGCGTTAAAAGAGGGGCTTGAAATTCTTTGGGCGGCGCGTGGCGCATCTGCAGGATGCCATCGATGCGGTAGCGGACGCTAATGCCTTTTTCCACAGGTTCAAAGTGAATATCAGAGGCGCCCTGAACGATCGCCTCGCTCAGCAGTGAGTTAAGAAGACGGATGACAGGTGAGGTTGAGCGATCTTCCAGTAGGTCATACTCTGCACCTTCACTCTCTTGGTTCTCCTGTTTTGTATCTTTTTGCAGTGTTGCAAGAAGATCCGATGTGGCGCTCTCTTTCTGATGGTAGCAGAGTTCTATAGCCTCTTCGAGGAGTGTGTGAGAAACGAGCTGTTCGCGCAGCGGCTTCCCAAGAAGGGTGCGTGCCTCTTCTAAAGCATCGAGTTGTAGCGGATCTGCCAAAGCGACAAGAACGTTTTCTTCACTCTCCTCAAGAGCCAGGATGCCGCGTTCTTTTACAAAAGAGTAGGGGAGCTTTTGAACTTTATCCCGGATAAAAGGCGATTCTAGAATCGAATCACTCATCGCGCGACACCAAGTAATCTACAGCTATTGCGGAAAAATTGTTTTTTCTCTTTGTCGTAGGCTTCGATGAGTTGATCGAGATATTCCGGAATGTCGCCGGCTCTTTTTTTCAACATCTCAATTTTGGCACATTCTAGATCTTGCGCTGGATCGAGAATGATTTTTGGTGTGATAAAAAAGAACATCTCTGTACTGCTATCAGATAATTTTGTTGATCCAAAGAGCTTGCCAATACCTGGGATCTCCCCCAAAAAGGGGATCTTCTCCTCGTTGTCATGGGTCGCTTTTCGGCGCAATCCTCCGAGGATCACTGTCTGTCCATCAGCTACCCGCACCTCATTTTCAATGTTTCGTCGATCAACAGTGGGACGGTCGTCATGATTGGATTTGGTTGTGTCAAAGGTGATATTTGTCTGAAGCGTTACAAAACCACGGCCGTCTGAAAACTCTTCTGAGTCAGAGAGATGAATTGTTGGCGTGACGACAATTGTAATTCCATACTGGGCACGTGAAAATGATTTTTCAAAAGCCGTTCCTTTATTTGTATCAATCGGAGCGGCTCCATTATTAATCGACTGCTCTTCGACAATTTTAATCGTTGCAGGAGTCTGGTTAATTGTGACAATAGAAGGAGCGGCATTGAGCTGGATATCTTCTTGTGTCATCAAGAATTGATAGGCGAGATCAAATGCGGGAAAATGTTTACTTTTCCCCATCTGAAGAAGAAATTGTAGGACGCCCCGTCCGGGATTTTCAGCAGGTGTTAAGTTAGCTGATCGATAGAGCATGTGGCTAGAATCAGAGCCGAGCTTTAAGAGGTTGAGGCCGAAATTATTTTGATCATGTAATCGTTTTTCAAAGAGCAGGACCTCAATTTGGACCATTTTTTTAGGGACATCGAGTTTGCGTAAAAGGTCTTTGATACGGGATAGCGTATCGCGCCGTACCACCATTAGCAGCGTTCCTGTTTTTGGATCGGGGATAAAATGGTCGATTCCTTCATCGATCTCTAAGTGACTTCGGGTTCCTGGATTTAAAATAGGCGGCGCAACAACAAGAGGTGGAGGAGCAGCGTAGCCGTCAGGCGTTCTTTGTGGCACACTTTGTGTTGCATAGTTAATTTCAACTTCTCGTGGCGCCTCTGTTGCTGTAAAAAGTAGCGAGGTGTAGACCTTCCCGAGGACTTTAGCAAGATCTGTTGGGTCGCTATGGAGACAACTGTAGAGAAAAACAGTCATTTCAGCTGGATCTTGGAGTTGGCTCTCTGTCTCCTGGACTATTTTTTCCGCTCGATCAACGACCGCTTGAGAGCCAATCAAGACAATGGCATTGCCTTGGGGCAGTGAAAATAGAGATAGTCCATCTGTCTCCTGTTTTGTAAAGGGAGGACGGTTCTTTTCAATGGCTTCGCCAAAAAATGTGGAGAGGATTTTTTCCATCTCTTTGACATTGATTTTGCTAATCGGAACAACGCGCGACACTTTACCAGTGCGCTCCCCAAAAACTGCTTGATATAGAGAAAGCATCCGCTCCACTTCTTCTTTAGAGGAGACAAGAGCGATTTTATTTCCAATCTGATGGACAAAAGTCTGTTTAGCATCTGAAAAACGCTCGAAAAATTGCAGGGAGGTTCGAATCTGCTCGACAGCCGGAGAAAAGAGATAAAATAGACGAGAGTGGTCCGGGATAAGCCCAAGGGACTCTCTACTGGTTGCAATTTTTTGAATTGCCGACAGATCCTGTTTTAAAATAAAGAGCTGCCTTGTGTAGGCCCCGAGCTGCTTGATTCCGATCCCATTATGGGAGAGCAGGAGTTCAAGAAGATCCCTCCACGATTCACGCGGTATAGGAATAGTGGAATGGAGGTTGAGTTTTAGATTAGCGATCTCCGGAGGGACGATATACAAGTAGTCCATGGCCCCATATTCGGTGATCAGTTGGGCAAGGCTTGTCTCTTCTTGATCCCAAAGACCATATCCCTCTTCATCTCTTTTAGCATCAAAAGATGCGCTCTCTTTCCAGAGGGTTTCTGCTTTTTCAATAGAGGAGCGCAGCGTATTAACGGTGTTGAGAAGCTGTGCAAACGCTTCGTCTGAGGCGTTTTCTTTTTGAAGCTCTTGTGCCTTTTCGTAGGAGATCTCGAGCTCTTTGCGCAGTAGGGCAATCTCTTGATTCGTATTTGAGATAGAGTATTGTGTTGATTCCGATCCTTTAAGGCTTCTGGCTTTTTTTTCAGCAATTGTTTCTGGGTGAAGCTGGACTGTTAAAAGAAGTAGCAATAGGCAGCACGTTTTCACTTTTTGCCTCCATCATTTTTTTTGATACTCTTCTTTTTTTCAGTTACGTCGTTTAGAGGGATAGAGAGCGTCTGCACCTGGGTGCGTGTCTTGTCAAAGAGAGTGAAGAGCGTATTGCTTTTATTCTTCTCTTTTTTGATCTCATCGAAGATGAGAAGTTCACCCCTGATCTCTTGGCTCGTAAAGGCATCAATCTCTTCTCTGTTTTTTAATTTATGCCAGCCAGACTCTGTTTTTACAAGCCAATCGCCTTTTTTTAAGAGCTGTTTGCGACCTTCTAGAAAGCAGGAAATTTGAGAAGAGGTACGTCTGCGCAGTGCTGTAAGGAGTTCTTCTGGTTTTTTAAAAGTCGCTTTAGTCGTTTTTTTCTCAATGAGATACTGCTCTGAGAAAAAACCAGTCTCGTCCCAGACCTCAATTTCAACTTTTTTGTCATTCAGGAAGGCTACCATGGCAACTGGCATCAGATCAGAGATCTGATCTTGTGAGATGACTTGCCACTGTTCATCAATCCATCCAAGAAAAGTCCCCTCTTGAATAAGGCGTGCATAGTAGGGTTGAGTGAAGAGAATCTGCTCACACTTTTTTGCATAAGAGTGTTCCTCTCCTCCATAGCGCTCTAGAAAAAGATCCTTTCCCCAATATTCGGCTCTTTTAAAAAGATCAAAATAGTTGGGGAGCTCACTTTTTTTATAGGAGCCTTTTTTTAATAGGAATTCGGTCTTTTTATCTTCGCAACCGACTTGGAGTAAAACCGAATTGCGATCAAGAATCAGAGGAGAGATCCAGAGAGGTTTTTCATTTTCTGAAAAAGTAAATAGAGCCCCCCCTTCTAAATAGGTTCTCTTACCTTCGATCAGGAGTTTTTCTTCTTGTGCGCTTTTTAAACAGACAAGGACTCGGTTGGCTTCCCGTTTTCCTGGCTTGCTATTTTGGGCAACTAAGAGGAGCTCTTCATTTAGATAGGGAAGCCTGTTGTGGATACGTTCTGGATTTAAGCGCAAGGCGCCAGAACCGATTAGATCGTAGTTTTTTGCTCTATACATAGGGGTAGAGAGTGGTGAGGGGATTAAAGGATTCTCTTCTACAGCTTGGATGATCAACAGGATTGCCCCCACAAAGCTTGTGCAAAGTATGATAAGTTGTGCATAACCAAAGAGTCTTTCCCAACAGTAGCGAGAATAACAGATAATCAAGATTTTTAGCCTTTTTTCATTTTTCCACGATAGGATGAACCTATCCCTTAATGAGCACAGACTGCTTTTTGAGTCTTTTCCTGCTTCATTGCTCCAAAAGATGCGAAAAAACCCTTCAAAAATCAGCTATGTGCTCATTAAGGGATAGGTTCATAGCTGACACAGGATACTAGAGGATTGAAGAGAAAAAATAAAGGGGGTTGCAGAAAACAGAGTAACTAATTAGATTGAATTCGACCCTGCAACTTTTTGGGACCGCCTGCCCCGTCTATTTGCTCTTGGTCGTTTGGCTAAAAGCCAAACTCGTTGTTTATTCCTTAGGGGAGGGGTTTTTAACCCCTCCCCTAAGGAATAAACAACGCCAAGAACAAATATCTCGAGTCCTTCGGTCCCAAAAAGTTGCAGAGTCGAGTTAAAAAAGATAAGGAGTACCTATGGATGAAAAACCACCTGAAAATAAAGATTCTGTTTCTGTAAAGGAGATCGAAAATTTTGCAAAAAAGCATCGCTTTGAGCTCTTTTTTTGTCTTGCGTTTGTCTTTGCCTGTTTTTTTAGCTTTGTATTTTTTGGCCCGGCAGCGAGTCTTTTTTTAGCAACGATTGGCGCGGTTGCTGGAGTTCTACTTCCCAATAAAGTGGATCACTTTAATCATGTCGTCTTACACTTTATTTTTAAGCAGGAGACGACAGTGCAGCTTGTACTTGCAGCAGTTGCACTTGTTCTCGCAGTTGTTGTTCCGCCGGTTGTCTTTTTTATTATTGGCTTACATGGTGGAAAAAACATGCACCATCAAGTGATGAATTTGCACCATCACCAGTAGAGGTCTAGTTTTTAAGCTCATTTTGTCTGTGATGAATGTAGTCGATTAGAGAGAGATCTTGTTCTTTGAAGTGTTGTAGAAACAAATCGTAGGCCTCTTGATTGTTTTGAATTGTCTCCTCTAGATCATTCCAAGCGAGGAGCTCCTCTTGTTTTGAGCCGACCTCTTTTTCTAAGACAGCGATGCGCATGAGATTGAAGCCGTCTAGCGTCGCCCCAAAGCGGATGCTCTTTTGATTTTCCCAGAATTTTTTATCGTCTCTTAAGCGCTGTTTGAGACTTTTTGCTTCTTGTAGTGCTTCATGAAGAGAGCCTTGCGCAATCAATAAAGAGGCTGCAGAGAAAGCTGTATAGTGCGGAGAGCTCTTTTGCGTGCGTTTAAATAACTCTTGGGGGTCAATGTGAACCACTCCTTCCTTAAGCTCTTGCTGCGCAATGAGCGGGGCGTAGCGCGCTGTGAGTTCAGGATGGAGAACGATTGCTTCTTTGACCTCTTGGAGCATCCCCTTTTGAAAGGCAATTTGTGCATTCAGATAGCTGTTAGGGTCACTCTTTTTCCATTGGTGCATCGTTGAGTAGAGAACAAAGAGGGCGATAATACTCCCGCCGCCAAAATAGAGGATGCCTTTTCTATAGTTCCCGATTTTTTCTAGCCCTTCAAACATCTTTTTACCTCAATATTTACGTACTAGAATTTATACTTTTTAATCGATATTGATGCAAGAAGCAGATCCCAAAACGGCGTGAATTTTTGAGAATGAGATTTTTAAGCTCACAATCAGGCGCTTGCTTGTTAGATTCGATAAAGAGTCTACCCTCCGGCTTTAAGAGGGAGCTTGTATCGAGCGCTTTGAGTATCGGATCAAGTGGCATTTCATAGGGCGGATCAGAGTAGATCAGATCAAATGTCTCTCCCTCTTTTTCTAGCAGAGTTACGGCTCCAAGTGCCTCTTTGGCAAGAATACGGCAATTTTTTTCCACATTGAGTAAGTCAATGTTTTTGCCAATAGCGTCTAGTGCCAATCGACTTTTTTCGACAAAAACAGCAGAAGAGGCGCCGAGCGATAGAGCTTCAAGGCCAATGGCTCCGCTGCCGGCAAAAAGGTCTAGGACGTGCGCCTCTTCAATCATTTCTTGACACATGTCAAATAAAGCCTTGCGCGCCATCGCTGTTGTTGGGCGTGTCTGGATCCCCTTTGGCGAGACGAGAGGGCGACTGCCGAATTTACCACTAATAATTTTAAGGCTCATAGTTCTTATGAGTATACCCTATCGAGTCATTTTTTTGTCCATTTCGCCTGATAATAAGGGCATTTTCGCCACTTTAATAAAAATTTTTTAAACTTTTATTATTTTTGTTAGTGTGTTAATATAAAACGCATTATTTTAATAAAAAGGAGCTGTTTGTGGCGAATATACATGGAATAGGTGAATTTAGGAGTGAACTCTTTCAGGAGCCTAAGAGACTGTTAAAAAATCTGCTTTTAGCGCTGCCGCCGCTGCTGGATGAGCTGGATCGGATTTTGAGGGAGACAAAGCCGCGGGTAAAGGACGTGTTTTATTAGACTTCTTTCGAAACTCGCTTTGTTTAGAAAAATTGATGGTTTTTGTGGAGATGTGGCACCAAATTTTTCGAGCATGTGTGAGCACATGTTCGAAAAATTTGGCGCCACAGATTCCAAAAAAGGCAATTTTAATAAACAAATGGGGTTTCGAAAGAAGTCTATTACCTCCTTCAGCTGGAGATCGCGAGCCAGCGCTATATACCCCTAGAGTCTCAAGAGCTGCAATCTATGTACACACAGCAGAGGTCTTCTGGGGCATGGCAGCTGCCGTCGTCTTTCGGTCAACAACCTCCGAGCCAGACGCTAGAAAGCTTTTACCAGAACTCTTCGGCATGGCAACAAGAGCATTCGGCATGGTCATGGTAAAGTCGGCCTGTAGGAGAAGCTGCCACGAGGGCAGCTTCTCTTCTACTCTGCCTAACAATAAAAAATATTTTAGTGTTTCAGGGTATTTTGTGTTGTGTTATTATAAATACACGCTATTAATCAAGGAGATGTTTTATGTCATTTTGGGATTGTTGTACTAGAAGAACTCAGCAAGAAAATTTGGATGTAGCGGTTTCGACCCCGGAATCTTCGGTTCTGCAAGAAGATGAAGAGTTTAATCTTAATCGCTCTTCTACTTGTAAAAAAGTCTCTACAGTTTTCCTCGCTTTAGCCCTGGCAGGTTTTTTTATTGCTTTAGGAGCAACAGCTATTCTAACGTGGCCTATCGCTATTGGTTGTGCAGTTGGAATCTGTGTTGCTCTTGCAGTGCTTTATGGAATATCTCAAAGTTGCTGTTGCAATAAAGATTCTAATACACATCCTCAGCTCTATAGTTTAGGTTTAAACACTGTCACTGGTCAGCCAGCTGGGTACATGCAGCCAGAAACTGGGTACATGCAGCAAGAAGCTGGGTACATGCAGCCTGTGTGACATCTGTTATTGTGTAGAAAGCGCTTGAGTCACTAGGATGCCTTATACGAGGTTCCCTCAGCGGTTAACGCTACAGCTCATCCAAGACAGTGACAAGCCCCGTCTCTAGATACTCTTCATAGCCCTGGCGCCGCTTCTCGTGTGCCAGGCTACTTTCCAGCAGATGTCCCTTTTTGGCACTTTCTAATGCAATTTTTTGTTCCATATGAATCAGATGGGTCTGATTGCGTCCGTCCATCGTGATCACAAGGTCTGAGAGGCGATCGATCTTTCCAACAATTTTATAGGGACGTGATGTGTAGAGGTTTGGAGAAAAGGGACCAACTGGATAAAGAGTGAGGGTTCCGCTCGGATCTGTCAAGGAGGCGTTGATCGTGACATCTTTCAGGATCGGTTTGGATAGATCTTTTACGAGCTTACTGAATTTACGTGGAAAAGAGGAGTTGGTCTCAGAGTGGAGCAGCTCTCCGCGGTTTGAGCTGCTTAAAAAATCGAGCAATTGGAAGTTGTTTTCTGAGCCGACAGCTGCTGTATAGATGACAAGCTGCGCCCCTTCTTTAGATCTCCACTCTTTGATCAAGCCTCGTTGACGCACAAGCGATGGTAGCTTATGCCCATCTGAGACAAGTAGGAGTGTATGGACTTGCTGGTTGTCTAGATTCGCGCTAAGCGTTTGTAATAGAGAGTAGAGGTCCACTGCCATAACGGCTTTTCCCTCACCTGGGTTCTCTAAAAACTGCTCCGCCCTGCGCACATTCGGCGCTGTAATCGGTAAAGACTGGAGGTTTAAGGAAGAGACTCCCTTATCGATGAGGTAGATATTAAAGTTACTTCCAGTCTGCACAGCCCCGAGGGCCCGCAGGACAGCTTTTTTAAAGATGTTGTAGCGATACGTCTCTTTTCCTGCTGGCTTGTCAATTAGAAAGTAGAAGTTTTGTCTGATAGGAGAGCTGTTTTTATCACTACCGGCTGAAAAAGAGAGAGAGAAGAGGAAGTCATTGCTATTTTTTGCAGGGGTGAGTTGAAAGTCGACTTTAAAGTTACCTTCCCATTCTGCAGCTGGTATTTTTTCTAAAAGAGAGTAGTTAGCAAGAGGCTCTTTCGCGACGCTCTCTTTTTTTAAGGGACGCTCTCTAAAGCGCTCTTTGCGATTTTTTTTTACATGGGGATTGATACTTTCTAATTCTGCTTCTAGGGTCTCTAGCGGTTCAAACGCAAGTGGAGCCTCTTCTGTTTGCAACTCTTTTAGTGAGGGAGTTGGAGAAAAATCAGGTGATTGGACTCTCTCTGCATTGTGCAAGGAGCGTTCAAAGCTTGGATCAAGCGACCCCGATTCATATAAAATTTTGGAGAGAAAAGCATCTAAGGCAATTGCGCTAATCACTCTCTCTTTCCCAAGACTTACTGGGATCTCTGGGCGGTTTTTTGCTTTTTCTATTTCAAATGAGGGAATTGCAATAGCAATGGGCGGTGCAAAGGTGAACTCTTCTAGGGCAGTTTCTGAAAGGTCTGTCATCAGAGGAAAGTGAGGGAGTTCTTGCATGGGCTCTCGTGTTGCAAGATAGGAGTTAACAAGGGACGGCGCCTCCTTATCAAAGGCCTTTCTTTCGAACCTGGAGACAATAGCAAATTCATTAAATGTCTCTTTAAGGACAGTATCTGCCCATTTTGAGGAGAGGATCGAGGGGGCAGCTTTACCTAGCAGCGACTCATAGGAGACACTCAACGCTACAGGGTAGTGGTAGATAAAAAAAAGCGCAAGAGCATGAATCCCAATAGAGGCTGCTAAACAAGAGAAAAAGAGTCGATCTTTTTGAAGGCGTCTCATTGTATGCCGATTTTCTCTAAGGAGTCTTGAATGTGAGGGAACAGTTCTGGCGCTGTCTTTTCCGCCTCCGTCAGGAGGTTGCGCAGATCATTTTTTGCGCGCATAAGTAAAGCAAAGCTCTTCTCCTCTTCCTTTTCTTGAAAGGCCTCTAGATGTGCAATTTCTGCATCGATATAGCGCATATAGATTTGTAGTAGCCGATTCTCTTGCCCTTGGTAGTCAGCCAAGAACTCGCGTTTTAGGTTGTCTAGAAGGCGACGTCTTTTTTCTGGTTGCAGTCTGCGAGGTAAAAGAGAGGTTCTGATTTTAACATACTCAAGGCCAGCTTCTAGGTGAATAGGTTCTGTCTCGATTCTTTTTCTCACTTGTAAATCTTTGAGCTCATTGAGGATTGTATGAACAACTTCATTTCCCTCAATACGTTCATTTTTTGGTAGGTGAGCAAATTCTAGACGTAATTTTTTGAGTATCGATGCTTTAGAGAGGTAGGAAGGCCCGTATTGAGAGGATTGAATGAGTTCGTCATAGAGTGCAATTGCCTGGCCATCTTCACCGAGTTTTTCATGGATAGCGGCAAGCTCAAAGAGGGTATGACGCTGAAAATCCCAGCCTAGATCTGGCCTCTTTTGTTGTAATGCATGGAGATCTTCTAGAAGTTGTAAACTTGCGAGCAAACTCTTTTTCCCCTCTTCTTTTACCTCGGGTGTAGCAGAAGAACTTTTTTGGATATAGTCTAAAGAGAGCAAACTTGAAAGCTTCATGACTTCGGCTTCTAACAGAAAATTTCCTCGTTGCACAGAGAGGGGGCCGCCGTCTGGTACAACAAGATCTTCTAAAAGGTCTTGTGCACGTTCAAAAGCTATGGGATCCCCTTTCAATTTTGCTTCTTTATAATAGTAGGTGGAGAGCCAGATCTGATTTTGCGTAGTAATCGAAAGGTCGAGTTTATAGGCTTGATAGAGGGACTCTGCTGCCATCTCAACGTTCTGGTCAGAAAGATGCATATTAAAGAGTTTGAGGTAGATAATGGCTCGATTCTTGAGCTGCGGATCTAAAAGAGCCTTTTCTGCATAGAAAAAGAAAAGTCCTTTATTTGTCTCATGGGCAATGGCTAACATGAGATGCAGTTCCGATAGACCAGAGGAATTGGGATAGTCCATCAGATACTGTTCTGATTTTGCAATCAGAAGCGGATAATTTCTTTCTTCATAGAGGATGTGGATCTGATCTAAGCGACACAGCTGTAGCTCTTGTTCATCAAGAGCCTCTGGCTTTGCCAGGAGCTGTTCTAAATCTGTAATTAGAAGCTTGCGGCTCTTCTCCCCGGGCTCTTGTTGAAAGTAGTGGCGCGAGCAGGTAATCTGTTGGCGCAAGGCTTCCTTTTGAAATTTTCCTTCAGGAAACTGCTTGAGATAAGAGAGAAAGCCTATGCGTGCAGATTCCCAATGTTCTTGTCGTTTGGTCAGTTGTGCCATTTGATAAAAGAGAAACTCGTAATCAATCAGGTCAGGATTTTGGGCGAGGAGCTCGTGGATGTCGGAGAGCGCCATATCCAGTTTACCTTGATTTGCTGCAAGCTCGGCATGAAGTAATCTGAGGTGAACATAATCTGGGTCTTGAGGAAAGGCTTTATTAAAGCGTGAAAGAGCTGCTGAAAATAGCGGCAGGTCTCCTAATTTTTGAGAACATTCGACGAGTGTTAAGAGAGCCGCTTTTGATTCAAAAGAGGAGCTTTTATCTGCACGCAAATAGAGCTGTAGAGATCGTGCAGCTTCTGGATAGTGGCCAAGAGCATGATGGGCTTTTCCAATGAGAAAGTGAAGTGGAGAGGAATCTTTTTTAGATAAGAGCATCCACGTTGTATCTTGAGCCTCTAAGAGTTTTTCAAACTCACCAGCTTGGAAGAGAAAGACCATCTGGTTATAGGCTGCAATACTACTTTTTTCTCCCTCTAACAAGTAGACCCTTTTAGATGTCTCAGCGGCAGCTATTAGGTCATAGTGCGCTTGCATGGCGGCGGCGGTAAAGAGCAGATCTTCTCGCTTTTCTGGAAATTTTTCAGCAAGGGTGAGATACGCCTCTGCAGCGTCTTCATGCTCTCCTAAAGTTCTATGAACTTCAGCCAAAGCGAGTAAAGAGAGATCGGCATATTCACTCTGTAAGAGGCGTACATAGTGGGGTTTTGCTTTCTGGATGAGCTTGATTTGGAGCTCTGGATTTGCTGTAGTCTCCGAGAGTCGGTAGAGTGATTCGGCAAAGAGAAAGCGAAATTTAGGCCCTTGTTTTCTATGCAGGGGTAGATCTTTTTTGTAGAATTTTAGAGATGTATTGATCACACGGCTATATTCGCCGAGTTCGAAAAAAGCTTGCAGGCGGTTTAAGAGCGTTTTGTCCTGAAATTTTTTATCTTGAATCCTTTCATATGTCTCTAGAGCCAAAGCGTACTGATTTTCATGGAAGTAGAGGTCTCCAAGCATGATCAGGAGATGGGGCTCTATCGGGCTTCTGTGGTGAATAAACAAGTAGTCGAGGATCTGTTCTTGGACAGTTGCGTATTCGCCATCTTGCCATATTGAAGAGAGGCGTTTTAAGAAGATTGCCTCTTCGATCGAGAAGCTCCCTTCTCCTGCACTTAAAGGTGACAGTGCTGCATGTGTTGCAAAAATTATAATATACCAATATCGCTTGCTCATACTTCTATCTCTATTTTTTTTCCGGATAGTTAGCAAATGAAATCTATCCCAATTCCAATTTTTTTTGAGAATTGACATGTCTTCACTTTCCAGGTACCGTATCCTTAAACTAAGGGAGAAGATGATGGGAATACAACTGGTTTTGGTAGCATCTCTATTTGTCGCAGCATCTAATTTATGTTTCCGCAGAGGAATTGATGCTGGTGGTACGAGCAAGGGCTTTTTAATGGTTCAGCTCTTTGTCATTTTTTTGATTGCGATTTTACTGAACCCTGTGCGTACAGGCCATTATGAATGGAATAGTGAGATGGCAGCTTTTGGCGCGATGACAGGGATTGTCTTTGCGGGGATGATGGTAGCATTGGGTAAAGCGTTAGAAAGTGGACCTCCGGGACTTACGATTGCAGCATTGAATGCATCGACTGTGATGCCAATGGTCGTGATGTCACTTCTGTTTGGAGCGACGTTTGGGTTTATCTACACGATATGGCATGGAGTCGGCTCTATTCTTGTTATTGCCGGCCTTTTTTGGGCAGGAGCCCAGACGGTGCGGACGGGGAGTAAGATGCGTTGGGCCTCTTTTGTCATTGCCATGTTTTGCTTGCATGTTCTTTTGCTTGTCTTAATGCAGTGGCGCGCCCTTTTTATCAACTTTCCAGGATCGACAGAGCTCTTTTTGTCTTTTGATGTCTCTCAAGCGAAAAATCAATGGTTTATGCCCATGATGTTTCTTTCTGCAACAGTGATTCAGTTGATGATCTATGTCTCTTCGATGAAACGGCTACCAAAAAAACAAGAGCTTCTTTATGGCCTTTTAGGCGGTATTAGTAATGGAATTGGCACCTATTTTCTCATTAAATCGACAGAAGTTGCAACGGCTTTTGAAAATGCCATGATCTTTCCCATCTTTGCTGTGACAATTATTGTTTTATGCAACGGCTGGGGTATTTTCTTGTATAAGGAGCGGGTTAACTGGTGGGCAACAGCTTTGTGTGTTGCGGGGATTATTGTTGGAACAGTCGACTTCCAGAGGCTTTTTGGAGCCTAAAGGGTTGCAGTAGCATACGATTCGTATGCTACTGTAGCGTTTTTAATCTAGCTCAATTCTGGGGCGGGTAATGCCGCAGCGGCAGAAGATGCTCTGCTACTCATTGGGCTATTTTGAGGGAATATGTTATTTCTTGTAACAATATCCAAAAGCCTTCTAGCATCTTCAGTATTTGTTACATAATAGCTACAGTAGGCGACTCGAGGATATATAAAAGGGTATTGATTCATGCGGATCCCCAATTCGGGCCTCGCAGCTAATGCTGCAAGCATACCTTGAGTATCGCCAGTCCGCCAACATCTCAAAATAGGTTCCATCTCTTCTAAGGAAGGATGCTTCTCATACGTGCTTTGGGTGAACTGATAACTAGGTCCTTGTACGGGAAACCCTTCAGCTGCTAAAAATGCCTTCATTTGATCGACACATTCGCTTCTAATGGAAAGTGCTTGTCTTCCATCTTTATGAAAAGTAAGGGTTATTTGATTAATAAAAGCATTTCTTGTATCAGATGAAAAATCAAATCGAGTACTACCCTGACCTTCAATACCATCACACCTACGTTCCAATTGAAAAACAGCAGGCTCTCCTGGATAAAGGGCTCTCTGTCTTGGCTCTTGTTTGATAAGGGCAACTTGGGTTTGTGGCAATACAGCTTTGGCTGCTTGTGCAGCATCTATCGCTGTGTCAATATATGCTGCAACCTTTTCTAATTTCAACTCGCGAGCTTGGTAAAGTAATTCCTTGGCTCTGTCTGAATCAACGAGGCTTCCAGTTTCTCTTTTAATAAAGACCTTAACACGTGGCAGGAGTTCTCCAGTTTCATCTGTTCCTACATGCATGTAGGCCAAAGATCTTTCGTAAAAATAAGTTGCATCAATAGGTTGTTGTCCAGGAATAGCCATTTTATGCTCTAGTTGTTTGTTTTAAGCTTATATTGTATGTTGAACGAGAGATTATACTCAACAGTTAAATGTAGAATTATTTTTATTAGATATAGTGGCTAAGGAGCTCTTGGATGGCAGCTTCGTCTTTGTTTAGCCGCTTGTAGATCTGAAGTGCTTCGCTTTTTTTTCTTTGCTTGAGGTAGAGGATACCGAGGCGCACAAGATAGGCTGTCTCATCTGGAAAGAGCTGGCAGAGCAGTTCATACTCTCGGCTCTCTTCCGGAATAGATCCTAGCATGGAAAAAATCTGGGCACGTTCCAGAACACTCTCTTTTTTATCAAAAGAGAGTTCTTTATTGAGTTGCCACTCACAGAGAGCCTTTTCTAAGAGTTCTTTCTCTTTTTCTCGCATCTTTTCCGTATCAAAGGCTTGTGGAATAAAGGCCCAACTCTGTGGCTTCTGGTACAATTTTGCCATCTGTAGATAGAGTTTACCGAGGGCTTTATGTGGCTCTGGATTTAATGGATCGAGCTGAATCTTTTGTATCTCTTCTTTTTCGAGAATCGTAAAGAGCATCTCTTGGATCTGCAAGAGATCTTGCCAATGGAGCAGAAGGCTGAATTTTTCTAAAAGGGGAGAGTCTGGTGGTGATTTGAGAGAATAGGCGCGAAAAGGCTCTTGTTGAAATGAGGCGATTAGCTCGTGTAGGTTCTCTTTTTTTTTCTCACTATCTTGCCTCTCATATAGAAATTGATCGGGTAATTTTTGTAACAGTTCTGGTTTTCTGATTTGAAAATAGAAGAGCAGAACAAAATAGGAAAAGACGGTGAAGACAATGGCTGCGAGAGCAAAGGCGATTAGAGAAGAGGTGAGAAAAAAGGAGAAAAAAAGGAGAAAAGAGGTTAATTCAACTGTTCCCAAAATCATAAAAAAGAGGTGAAAGCGCGCATAGGAACGGCTAATCTCTTTAAATAGGGCAAGAGATGCGTTGTTAGACTCTTGACTCATACAGTCT
>JABDDH010000008.1 GCA_013287705.1 Chlamydiota bacterium
CTCATGTTTTTTTTCGATTTCACCGAGCTGTTTTTCTGCAAATTGGGTTAGGGGATCCGGAGCCTTTTCAACAGGAGTGGGTGTTGGAGAAACTTTGACTTTATTGAGCTTTAACACCTCAGCAAGTTGGCTGTTTTTAATGTTAAGTTTTAAATTTTTAGCCAACGGTTACATCCTTGTTTTTATTGCCTGATCTAAAATCTTATTCGCCATCTCTAAACTGCTAATTTCAGGAATTGCGATGAGTTCTTCCGGTGTAGAGAGGAGAAGTTTGCGGAGTGTGTCAATGTTTGCGGAAACAAGGCTTGCGATGATCATAGAGCTCATACCTTCAATGCGTAAAGGTTGGTCAAGCAGGGGGTCTTCGCTCTCTGCAAATTTTGCGCGTTGTAATTGCATGAGGTTCTGATAATCGCTCATTTTTTGAACTTCCAGTTCTGCATCGATCAACTGGCCGTTCAATCTAGCATTCATTCCCCGTTTTCCTAATGCTGTTGGATAATCTTCGTCAGCGACAACAATAGAGATCGTTCTTCCATTTTCAGAGACGTTAATCTTTTTAATTTGGAGAGGAGAGAGGGCGTTTTGCAAGAGCAAAACTGGATCCTCAGCAAATGGAATGATATCGATTTTTTCGTTGTTCAGCTCACGGATGATATTTTTAACACGTGTTCCGCGGATGCCAACGCAGGCTCCAACAGGATCGACTTTGGGATCTAAAGAACGAACGGCAAGTTTTGTACGATAGCCTGCGTCGCGGACAATGCGTTCGATGACAACAGTACCATCTTTGAGCTCAGGAACTTCTTGTAAAAAGAGTTGAGCTACAAATTCCGGATGAGTTCTTGAGAGGACAACTTCAGCACCTCCGCCTTCAGTATCGCGCATCTCTAAGAGGAGAGCTTGAACACGTTCTCCGACAGCATAACTCTCTGTTTTTGGATAGAATCGATCAGGAAGAATAGCCTCTACTTTTCCCAGGTCGATGATGAGGGTGGCTCCCCGAACAACTCGCTTAACAGCGCCGGAGACGATCTCATTAATGCGATGGCGGTACTCTTCATAGATGACGTCGCGCTCAGCGCCCCTGAGTTTCTGATGAATGACCTGTCTTGCTGTTTGAGCAGCGATTCTACCAAATTCTTTTGGAGTCACATTGATGCGAATCCACTGGCCAAGTTCGCAGCTTGGGTAGATGAGGCGAGCGTTTTCTAAGGAGATCTCTTCGTCAGGGATAGAGACTTTTTCGACGACCTCTTTTTCAGCAGTCACTTCGATGTCGCCTGTTTTGGGATGAATCTGTACAGCGATGCTTAAGAGGCCTTGGACGCTTTTACGAGCCGCCGCTAGCAACGATTCTTGAATCGTTGAAACGATCACATCTCTTTTGATCCCTTTTTCTCTTTCTAAATATTCGAAAATGGCAACGAGGTCTTTATTCATCCGTTCTCCGGTAGAAAACTAGCGACACAGGATGTGTATCGCTTTTTTAAATATTTCTAAAACTGAGATTGACGGGGGTTATATACCCCCTGTCAATCAACTCCCAGACATTAAGGTCTAGGTCTACTTCGATTCTTCGTCTGCACCAACTTCTGCATGAGCCCCTGCTTTCTTCTTTCTCGTTGTTTTTGCTTTAGGAGCGGCTGTTACAACGATGTCGTCGCGGTTGTGTTGGTTAGTGTCGATTAGGTATTCTTTAATTGATAGAGCCATTTTTTTGTTTTCAGAATCTAGCTTAATCACTTTAGCTTTGATTTCATCACCTTTTTGGATGACGTCTTCTACTTTCCCGAAAGGTTGATCGGAAAGCTCAGTGACGTGAACCAGAGCTTCGATTCCATTGCCGAGTTCGACAAAAGCTCCAAAAGCAGTGATTTTTGAAACGATTCCTGTAACAACGGTGCCGATAGGATAGGTCTCTTTAATTGTATCCCAAGGGTTGTTCTCAAGCTGCTTGATGCCCAAAGTGATCTTCTTGCTCTCTTTATCGACAGAGAGAACAACTGAATCAACTTTATCTCCTTTTTTGAGAACTTCTGATGGATGAGAGATCTTTTTAATCCAGCTCAAATCGGAGATGTGAATCAAACCATCGATACCTGGTTCGAGCTCAACAAAAGCGCCATAGTTAGTTAGATTGCGAATCTCAGCAACCACACCTTTCCCAACAGGGTATTTACGCTCAACATCTTCCCAAGGGTTCTTTTCTGTCTGCTTTAAACCAAGAGAGATTTTACCTTCATCTTTTTGAATTGATAAAACAATTGCTTCAACTTCATCGCCTTTTTTAACAAGCTCTGTCGGGTCGCTGATTGTCTTTGTCCAAGACATTTCGGAGACGTGGATAAGACCTTCGATTCCAGGCTCTAATTCAATAAAAGCACCGTAAGGAACGAGGTTGACAATTTTACCGCGCACACGAGTTCCCGCCGGATAACGTTGTTCAATTTCTTCCCATGGATTTGATTCTTTCTGTTTCATCCCAAGAGCAACACGTCCTTTTTCCTTATCGATGTGAAGGACGACGACTTCGAGTTCTTGTCCTAGACGGACCATCTCTGAAGGATGCTTAATGCGCTTCCATGTCATATCTGTGATGTGCAATAGACCATCGACACCATCTAGATCTAAAAAGACACCGAAGTCGGTGATGTTTTTAACAATCCCTTTGCAGAGAGAGCCTTCATGGATATTATCTAGCAGCTCAGCTTTGCGAGAAATGCGCTCTTCTTCTAACAACTCACGGCGAGAGACGACGATGTTTTTGCGATCTGTATTAATCTTGAGGATCTTAAAGTCGTAAGTTTGATTGAGGAACTCATCCAGGTTTTTAATGCGCTTATTGTCAATCTGAGAGCCAGGTAGGAAGGCTTCCATGCCGATATCGACCATTAAACCGCCTTTGACTTTACGGATGACTTTTCCTTTAACAATGGAGCCTTCTTTGCAGTGGTGTACAATATACTCCCACTGTCTTAAACGACGCGCTTTATCTCGAGAGAGGACAATCTGCCCATCATTTCCTTCGGCTTGATCTAAAAAGACTTCGACTTCATTGCCAAAAACGATCTCAGACAGATCGGAAAACTCTTCAATTGGGATGAGTCCTTCTGATTTAAGTCCCACATCGACAACGATAAAACCTTTTGTAATTTCAACAATTCTGCCTTTAAGAATTTGTCCGACGATCATTGCGGTAGCTGGAGCGTCATCATGGTTCTTGTCTTGAAGGCCCATTAATTTTCTGAATTGTTGAGCATCTGATTCTTGGAACGCAACATCATCAATGATATTACTGTCATTCCAGTTGTGTGTTAAGTGTTTGGACATTTGAAAGGTTTCTCCTAATGGTTCTGATCTCAAAGGGGGAATCGTAGCAAATGTTTCGCAATAAGATCAATAGCAAACTCAGAAAAAGCTTTTTCAGTAGACCCAAGTTCCGTCTAAGGCACTCTCTGCAATTTTTTTTAATTTTGCTCCTTGCTAAGTAGTAAAAAATTTATTATGATCGTATCATCTAAAATGAGAAGATCCTCTATGATTCTATCGGCCAGAGAATTTCCTCGTATTGTTACAGTTTTTGATATCTCGCTTGATCCCATGAGCTCTCTTTATAGTAGTTGGATTCGGCATGCTCTTAAAAAGTTACTCCCAGCAGATCGTTTCGATCAACTCCGTCCCCTTGAAGATAAGAGACAGCTTGCAGATCTTCCCTTTCTAAAGTGGTTTGAGTGGGGTGGTGGAACTAAGGAGGTTTTCTTTTCGCAGAAGGCGCTTTTGGAGATGCAGCGAACATCTAAAGGAAATATTTCAATCTTTCTTCTCTCCTTCTCACGTCCAAATGGTGCTAAGTTTTTTTATGAGATGATGAGTCGTTGGCTTGTCCCTGGTAAAAGGATTGCTGTCGGAGCTTTTTTTACGACAGATTTTCAAATGCCAGATCTTGGAGAAGAGATCTACTCTATTTGTGAAATGGTGATTTGTCCAGAAAATGTGCACGATCTACAGATCGTTAAAAGTAATTTACCAGTTCTTGAGGCAGAGATTCGGTTGGGTCTGGTTTCTGTTTACCACGCTAATCGTATTTTGGAGATTAAGGGACTATCTGCAGATGAGAAGACAACTCTTGTTCAGGAGCAGATCGCGGCCCTTGTGCAGAAGCGTCCTCAAGATTTTGATTATGATCTCTTTAGTCAGATGCAGCATTTTCTTGTCATGTGTCGTGAGGAGTTTAAAGCAGCTAGATCCTCCTATCATATGAGTCGTCTGATTACAATTTTTTATCTGTTTCGTAAAAGATTGAGAAGGCAGATCGAGCTGGAGTCGTCGAAACGGTTTTTAAGTCTAAAGTTAATGAAGGCGCGTCTGCATCAGCCTTTTGGAATACGTAAGGTTTTAGCCCTTTTTGTTGCGGTTAATTTTTTAAAGGAGAATGAGCGGTTTGAAGAGCGTCATTTAATGCGGGTGCTTTCAGGTTACATTCCGTCCGTTAAGCTGGTTGAAGGCTCTTGTTTTGTTATGGAGGGGCGGGATGATGAGATTCATACGATCTATTTAGAAGTAGAAAAAGAAGGGGGAGAAGATTTTTCTCTGCAAGAGGTGGCTAGATTAAGGCAGGCTCTTCCAGAAGATCTAAAGGGAGGTGTAGAGCAGCTCATGCGCCCTCTATTTATGCCGCGCAATGAAGAAGAGGTTATGCGCGGTATTGTGACACTTAGCCAGCAGTTGAGGTATATTCGCGATATTCCTCAGTTAATGCTTTCCTTTGATGAACAGACGGATACGGATCTAACATTTACAGTTATTCTAGTGCGGATTGTTTTACGAGATAGTTCTCCAATTCAGCAGCTGTTTCAGAAATCGCATACGCCGCTTCAGTTTATTCCGGATAGAATTAAAAAGGTGGGAAGCGTTCGAAAAAAACACTTGAAAGAGGCGACGGTATTTCGTGTGCGCCTTCCTAACGCAGCTTTTGTTCGTAATGACCATTGCGTTGACCTTTATAAGGCGCGCCTTGTCGTGGTAGAAGAGTTGCAAAAAATCATCGGAGAGATGCGTGATTTTAACGGAGGGATGATCTCTAAGCAAATTGAGACGTTTCTTGTTTTAAAAAATCTTTTAGATAAAGAGCTTAGGGTTGTAAACACCTTTCTTTTGGAGAACTTTTTTCATTCGATCTCTCCGGAGCAGCAGAGGAGTTTATTGAACCCAGAACTTCTTAAAACTCTCTTCTTAATGTTGCCGCGTAAATTAGTGCAAAGAGACAAGTCTAAGGTTTTAACTGAAAAAGAGCCGGAGTCTCAGGTTCGCGTCTCTGTTAAAGAGGGGATTTTATTTTTAATGATGGAGTTCTATGATCCTTTTGATAAGCAGAAGCGGATGGGGGCTGTCGAGGCGTTAAATGTCCAGCCTGTCTGTTTGGATTTGCAACTCTCTGATCGAGTCTGTTTGGGCTATATTTTTATTGGCCCATCGCCAGATCTGATTTCTGAAATTTATAATCTACTCGACTTTCCCGAGGTAAGTCAGGTAGGATGTACGGAATCATTTATACACAAATGAATTCAAAATTTGGACTTAGCCAAGGAGGCGCCCGCAGTTTGGCCCGAGCGAAGCTGGTGCCGAAACAGCTAAACTTAAAAAGTTTAGCGATGCAGGCAGGCACAAAATGCGTGGCTGCCCGACGTAGGCTAAGTCCAAGTTTTGAGTTTATTTGTGTATATCTCGACTTAATAACGGAAGCGTTGTGAATAAGAAACATATTATTATAGAGCCCTCTATCTTATCTGGGGATTTTGGAGCGCTAGCTTGTGAGGCTAAAAGATTGGAGCTAGCTGGCGCTGACGCACTGCACCTGGATGTTATGGATGGCCATTTTGTCCCCAATTTGACAATGGGACATCAAGTTGTTGCTGCAATTAATCGGGCAACAGATCTTTTTTTAGATGTTCATCTAATGATTTATAATCCGTTCGATTATATCGAAAGATTTGTTGCAGCGGGAGCCGATCGTTTGACAATTCATTTTGAAGCAACAGAACAGCTTGCAGAGACGCTTCAGTATATTCGTCGTTGTAATGTTCAAGCAGGTCTTGCCTTTTGCCCAGAGACATCTTGGGAGATGATTCCGAAATATGTCAATCAAGTCGATTTAATTCTAATTATGACAGTGAATCCGGGCTTTGGTGGGCAGCCGTTTATGAAAGAGATGGTTGAGAAGGTGGAGATGACAGAAAAATTGTGCAGGTCTTTGCAGAAACCTCCTCTGATTCAGGTCGATGGTGGGATAGATGATAAGACAGCGCCACTTTGTGTTGCAGCCGGGGCCAATGTTCTTGTTTCTGGGAGCTACTTGTTTAAGGCCAAAGAGATGAAAGCGGCGATTGAGGCTTTAAGGGTCTCTTGTGGGCGGTTATGAAAAAAAAGATTGTTGTGATCGGGGGAGGAACGGGGAATTTCGCTGTTCTGAAAGGGTTGAAAAATTATGATGTTGAGATTAGTGCGATCGTCTCTATGGCAGATGATGGAGGAAGTACGGGGATCTTGCGAGATGAGCTCGGCGTCCTTCCGCCAGGGGATGTGAGGCAGTGTCTTGTTGCCCTCTCTAATTCTTCTCGTCTGATGCGCAGTTTGATGAATTATCGTTTTGAAACAGGAGGTCTTGAGGGGCATAGTTTTGGAAACTTGTTGTTATCGGCTCTAGAAAAGGTGACAGGAAGTTTTGAGAAAGCTGTTGAAGAGGTGGGAAGGATTCTCTACATCAAAGGGAAGGTGATCCCGGTTACGACGCATGAGGTGCGCTTGCGGATGATTCTTAATAGTCGCAAGGTTTTAGAGGGTGAAAAGGCGATCTATTTATCGCAAGAGATTGATCAAGGTTATAAAAGCATTTATTTAGAGCCATATCCAAAGGCAAATCCTCATGCAATTCATGAGATTATGAATGCAGATCTTGTTGTTTTGGGGCCAGGTGGATTTCATACCTCAATCATTCCCAACTTGCTCGTTGAAGGAATTAGCCATGCGCTGCTTGCCTCTCAGGCAAAGAAGGTCTTTGTTGTCAATTTAATGAATCGCAAGGGGCAAACGACTGGATATAAGGTTGGTGATTATTTAAAACAGCTCTCTCCGTATATTGGAGATGCTCTTTTTGATTATGTTCTTGTGAATAATCAGCTTCCCCCACAAGAGTTAATTGACGTCTATTCAGAAGAAGGGGATCTTGTTGAGAATGATTTAGAAGATGAGAGGATTCTTGCGGCGCCTTTAATTGGTGAGCTGAAAGAGGGAATTAAAAAGGATTTGATGAAACGTAGTTTAATTCGACATAATCCGAAAAAATTAGCGCAAGAGTTAATGAAAATTGTTAATCATCTTTGATCTTGATGACACACTGATCGACACTTCGGGTTGCCTAACAGGTTTGCGGCTTAAGGCCGCTCTAGAACGGCTTGTTGAGGTGGGTTTTTTCGTTTCAGATTTTTCTTTAGCTCTTCAGATGCTCGAGCGGTTAGATCGGTCGGCTTTGAGTGCAAAAGAGGCAATTTTGGAGTTTTTGGAGCTTCATGAGGCTCCTCCCGAATATGCAGCAATTGCTCTTGCAGAAGTGTATGAGCGCCCCATTGATGAGGCTCCCCTGTTCCCTCTAGATTTTGCTATAGAGCTTTTAGAGGATTTAAAGCAGACCCACAAGCTCGCTCTTGTGACAGCAGGAGAGAGGGGCCAGCAATTATCTAAATTGAAAAAAGCTGGTATAGATTCTACAATTTTTAGTAGAATCATTGTCTCAGAGCTACGCGACAAGAAGCGTCATTATCAGGCTCTTATCAAGGAATTTGTGGAGAGCCCTACAAATGTTGTTGTTTGTGGAGATCGGATTGAAGGTGATTTGATTCCGGCTAAAGAGCTTGGCTGCAAAACGGTGCATGTGCGTTGGGGACGTGGTCTCAATGCGCAGGGGCGTAGGTGCGATGTCGATTTTACCGTCCTGCGCTTGATGGAAATTAAAGAGATTATAAAAGGTTTAATGAGTGTGATCACATGATTTCAGGCAATCAGATTGTTCCAGGGGTCACCGTATCGATAGATGGTAAGATCTATCGCATTGAGTCGGCTGTAAAAGTCACAATGGCAAAGGGTGTGCCGTTCATCAAAACAAAGTTGAAAAATTTGATGACAGAGGAGCTGATTGAGAAGAATTTTACTCTCAGCCAGTCATTACAAGACGTGGTCTTAACAGAGCGTCAATTAGAGTATTTATATTTAGAGGGGAAGGACTATTTGTTTCTCGATATTGGCAACTTAGAGCAAATTCTTGTGCCAGCAACGGTTGTTACAGATAAAGTCAATTTCCTTAAAGAAGGCTTGAGTATTAAGGCGATGTTTTACGGTGATTCGATTTTTTCTATTGAGCTTCCACAGTTTTTAGAGCTGATGGTTGTTAAAACAGAGCCGAGTCACAATGCAGTTAGTAGCTCTAATGCGACAAAGACAGCGATTTTAGAAACAGGGGCTAAAGTGGAAGTTCCTCTCTTTGTTGAATCTGGCGATATTATTAAAATTGATGTGCACATTAACGAGTATATCCAACGGGTCTAGATATTTATGGAACTAAAGCAAATTAAAGACTTAATGTCCGCAATGAAGACTGGAGGAATCAAGAGACTCCAAATTAAAGATAGCTCCGGGTTTGAATTGCAACTGGAGCGTCATGATGAGGTAAGGACGGCTTCTCCTGTGGTTCATTATGCGCCAGTAAAAGAAGAGGAGCATCCGGTAAGACAACCAGTGCATCACGCTCCCCTCAAAGCGGAAGCTGATGTGGCACCTGTTCTTGCAGGTCAATATGTGACATCGCCCATGGTCGGTACGTTTTATGTCTCATCTTCTCCAGAGGATCCGCCATTTATAAAAGTCGGTGATCGCGTCACTGAGAATACAGTTGTCTGTATTATCGAGGCAATGAAGGTGATGAATGAAGTGAAGGCGGGAGTTGCGGGGACGGTTGCAGAGATCTGCGTCAATAACGCCTCTACAGTAGAGTTTGGAACAAAACTCTTGCGCGTGACTGTATGAAAAAAGTCTTAATTGCAAATCGTGGAGAGATTGCAGTTCGAGTCATTCGAGCCTGTCATGATCTCGGCCTCAAAACAGTCGCTGTCTATTCTCAGGCAGATGCTGAGGCTCTGCACGTTTTACATGCTGATGAAGCCATTTGTATAGGAGAACCTCCTTCACAAAAGTCGTATTTAAAAATAGCTAATATTCTTGCAGCTTGTGAAGTGACAGGAGCGGATGCAATTCATCCAGGTTACGGGTTTTTAAGTGAAAATGCCAATTTCGCATCGATTTGTGAAAGTTCCGGAATTAATTTCATTGGTCCATCGTCTAAAACGATCTCTCTTTTAGGAGACAAGGCGCAAGCAAAGGCGCTCGCGCAATCTGTTAAATGTCCTGTTATCCCTGGATCGAATGGAATTGTGCGCGATGTGAAAGAGGCTCTTGATGCTGCTAAAAAGATTGGCTTTCCCGTCTTTATTAAGGCAACTGCTGGTGGTGGTGGAAAGGGGATTCGTATAGCTCAAAATCTGGACGAGTTTGTGCGACAATTTTCTGCGGCCCGTACAGAGGCAGAGGTGAGTTTTAATAATCCCGATGTCTATCTAGAAAAAATGATTATGAATCCGCGCCACATTGAGGTGCAGATTATAGGAGATAAACACGGAAACTACCTCTACCTGGGAGAGCGAGACTGTACGATTCAGCGCAGACGTCAGAAGCTGATTGAAGAGGCACCATCGCCTGTATTGACAGATGCTTTACGAAAAAAAATCTGTGAGTCGGCTGTTAATCTGGTAAAAGCTGCTAGGTATCACTCTGTAGGGACTGTTGAATTTTTGCTTGATGAGAATAAGCAGTTTTACTTTATGGAAGTCAATACGCGGATTCAGGTAGAACATACCGTTACCGAAGAGTTAACAAACCTAGATCTTGTGGCGCTTCAACTTAAAGTAGCGATGGGAGAAAAACTTCCGTTGAAACAGAAAGATGTTGAGTTTACAGGTCATGTGATTCAATGTCGTATTAATGCTGAGAATCCAAAAAACAACTTTGCCCCATCTCCGGGCCTTTTAGAGTACTATCTTCCACCTGGAGGACCGCATGTTCGCGTTGATAGCGCTTGCTATCCCAACTATCGCATTCCTCCAAATTACGATTCGATGATTGCAAAGCTGATTGTGAAAGGAAAGACGCGACAGGAGGCAATTGCTGTCGCTAAGCGTGCTCTCAAGGAGTTTCATATTGGTGGTGTTTTTTCCACAATTCCCTTTCATCAGTTTATGTTTGAAGATCCCAAATTTTTGAATAATGACTACTTTATCACCTATATTGATCAGCTTGTTGCAGACGGCGTGACGTTCCAGCTGCCAGATTCTGAGTGAGGATTCGAGAACCCAGGCCTTAAGGCCTGGGATTATAGTTGGAGCTGAGCTTCGCACTCGGCCAACATTTTTTTGAAAATATCCAGCCCTTAAGGGCCGGGTTTCCGCCGGAGGACGGATGAAAGGGATTATCTTAGCAGGTGGCTCAGGAACCCGGCTCTATCCCATTACGCTCGGTCTCTGTAAGCAGCTTTTGCCAATTTACGACAAGCCGATGATCTATTACCCACTGTCGGTCCTTATGCAGGCGGGGATTCGAGAAATTTTACTGATTACAACAAGTCTTGATGCTCCTCGTTTTAAAGATCTATTAGGAGATGGCACTTCTTTAGGTCTTGAAATTTCTTATGCGACACAAGAACGCCCAGAGGGAATTGCTCAAGCATTTTTGATCGGAGGGTCATTTATTGGCACAGATTCTGTCGCGCTGATCCTTGGAGACAATATTTTCTATGGTGAAAAGTTGTCGATGATTCTTGAAGAGGCTAAGTCCTTTGACTCTGGAGCGGTTATTTTTGGATACGAGGTCAAGGATCCAGAGCGGTACGGAGTCATTGAATTTGATCATGACCAGAAGCCTATCAATATTATCGAAAAACCCGCTATTGCTCCGTCGCCTTTTGCGGTGACAGGTCTCTACTTCTACGACAATCAGGTGATAGAGATTGCGCGCTCTTTATCTCCTTCTAAGCGCGGTGAATTGGAGATTACAGATGTTAACCGCATCTATTTGCAGCGCCAAGAGTTGCGCCTACATATTTTAGAGCGCGGCTTTGCGTGGCTCGATACGGGGACGTGCGAGGCGCTCCAACAAGCTGCACAATATGTTCAGGCGATTCAAGAAAGACAAGGCGTTAAAGTTGCTTGTGTGGAAGAAATCGCTTATAAAATGGGCTACATTGATCAAGAGGCGCTGATGCGCCTTATTTCTCGCTATAGCAAGACAGAGTATGGACGCTACCTTGAAGGCATAGCGCGCCCGCTCTTCAGATGTGCTTTTTAAAGAATTTGCTTCGCGTTTTTTTCTTGCGTGGCAGATATGTTTGCTGCTTCCCGTAGACCACTTCATGAAGATTTTCAATTGCCATAAAGGCTGTAGGATCTTCTCGCAGGACGATCTCTTTGAGTTCGGACAAGTCAAGACGCTCAACGATGATAAAAAGGATCTCTCTGGGCTCTCCAGAAAAACCGCCCTTGCCGTGGACGTAGGTCAACCCAAGACCTAGCTCTTTCATAATATGTTCGCCAAGCTCTTTTGGTTTAGAGGAGATAATGAGTACAGATTTTAACTCGTCTAAGCCGACAATCACAAGATCGATAATTTTGAAAGCAACGATGTAGGTCATCAAAGAGGAGAGGGCAATGTGCCAGTCTTTAAAGATCCAGCCATAGGCTGTGAAGATAAAGAAGTTAATGAAGAGAACAACTTGGCCGACTGTGAATCCAAAACGGCGATTGATGATGAGAGCTAAAATTTCAGTTCCATCTAAGCAGCCGCCAAAGCGAATGATCAGTCCAACGCCAATACCCAAAATAGCACCACCGATAACGATGATCTCAAGAGCCTCTCCTATGAATGGTGTCACGTTTTGTAGCACGACAAGGAAGCCTGCAAAGAGCAGCAGTGCGACGAGCATGTGGATAACAAATGTTTGCCTGATGTATCGATAAGCCAGGTAGACAAATGGGGCGTTAAGAACGATTAAAAAATAAGGAAGATATTCTGCGCTAAAAAGCCTGGCGAGGATCAAGGCAATACCGACAATTCCGCCGTCAATAATCTCATTGGGGAGCAAGAAGACGCGAATTGAGATGGCAGCTAGTAGGGCACCCAACGCAATCCAAAAAAAGGCGATGGCATGATGAATGAATGATTTTAGAGGAGACTGAGGTGTTGGCATAAAAAACCTTTTCGAATGCAATTGTGCGTCATTGGCAGCTTATACAGGACTCTATGCCAAAATTGCAATCTATTCCTAATTTGATAAAAAAAACGCGGGAGACGGGGCTCGAACCCGCAACTTCTGCCGTGACAGGGCAGTGCTCTAACCAATTGAACTACTCCCGCAATAGAGTATTGGGCGCAACAGGACTCGAACCTATGACCACCTGTGTGTAAGACAGGCGCTCTACCAACTGAGCTATGCGCCCGAAATCTCGTTGAGTTTAACGAGTTGGCTGGATTTTTCACAAGACATTTTGAAAAAATTTCAGTAGAATCGATTTTTTATGAAACGACTCTACTTGATTCTTCCACTTCTGCTGACAGCCTGTAGTCCCTCATCCCTGGAAGACTTTCAACGGGAAGGGGAGTCTCTCTGCTCTGAGTTAGTTGTCGATTTGCAGGAGATCCAGACACGCGAAGATCTTCTCCGTGCTCTGCCTAAATTAAAAAAAAGGTTTAATGAGCTTGTGCAGATTATGATCCAGGCAAGGAGTTATCAAGAGCTACATTCTGAAGAAGAAATTTTGCAGCCTTTAGAGTCGACCTATTCTATGAACCTTGATTTGATCCGAGAGCTTCAGAGGATTTATCAAATCGAGGGAGGGCAAGAGCTTGTGGAAAAAGCAGAGCGTGAGGCTTTAATTCGGCTCGATGGGCATTTTCCTCAAATGCGTCATTGATGATAAAATAATTAGAGCAGAAAAACTTGCGATAAAACCGATCAAGATTGCAGGGAGCCCAGATCCAAGTTGCGAGCGGAGATAAGGCCAAATGGCGGTTGTGGCACCTCCTGCGAGAATGGATCCCCAAGCTCCTACCTTTGTCACCTTTTTGGAATAGAGAGATACGATGATGAGGGGGCCAAAAGAGGCGCCAAGGCCCGACCAGGCATAGGAGACAAGCTCAAAAATTGTGCTTGGCCGGATGTAGGCGATGCATAGAGCTGTGAGCGCAACCGCCAAGATGCCGAGGCGAGAGACAAGGAGCAAGGTTTTTGAAGAGGCTGTGCGGTTGATCGTCTTTTTATATAGATCTTCTGTGATCACAGAGGTGAGAACAAGGACCTGTGAGCTGACAGCATTCATTGTAGCGGCAAGTACGGCGCATAGAATCAAGCCGATCAGGAAGGGAGAGAACTCAGAGCGGACCATATTGATAAAAATAAGCTCTGGATTAAATGAGCTGTTGTGGAAGTAAGCAATTGCGACAAGTCCAACAAGGGTTGCAGCGCCAATCGATAGAAGCATCCAGACCATTCCGATGTACTGCGATTTTTTCATCTCGTGTACATGTTTGATCCCCATAAATTTTGTTACAATATGAGGTTGGCCAAAATAGCCAAGTCCCCAAGCGGCAGCTGCGATGATGGCAACCCAACTCTTTTGAGAAAAATCTGGAATAAGCGAAAGAGATATGCTTTTTTGTTCCATCGTTTGAGCAACCGCTGAAAAGCCACCAACAAGCGAAAGGATGTAGAGGGGAACGACGACAATAACAGCCATTAAAAAGAAGCCTTGGAATAGGTCAATCCAGGCAAGTGTCAGATAGCCGCCGGTCAAGACGTAGGGGATGAGGATGAGGATGCCAATGCCGATACTCCATTCGTATGAGAGGCCAAATAAAGAGCCCATGATCTCTCCGAGACCTACAAGACCCGCTGAAATATAAATCGTATAGAAAAAAAGAGAGATACATGCGGTAAAAAGACGCATGAGTCCTGAAGTGTCGGCAAATCGACTCTCAAAATAAGAGGAGAAGGTCAAGCTATTGTACTGTTCTGTTGCAACGCGAATTTTTGGAGCAATGAGCTGCCAGTTGAGGAACATGCCGACAAGTAGTCCAATTGCGACCCAAGCATTTACCATTCCGTTGATAAAAATTGTAGCGGGATAGGCCATAAAGAGCCAGGCGCTCATGTCGCTTGCGTGGGCAGAAAGAGCTGTTAGCCAGTAGTTCATCGATCTACCGCCAATGATAAAGTCATTTGAGGTCATCGCTTTGCGATAAGAAAAAAATCCGACTGCAGAGACGAGTAAAAAATAGATCAAAACAGACAAAAATTCTTGCATTATTTTCTCATTGCTTTATGGGATCCATATTGAAGGCTTGCTTGGGATAAATTATCTCGAGCATTGGGAAAAATCGTCTCCATGTTTTCAATTAATTTACGAGCTTGGGTGCGCATCGAGTTTTGCCCAACAGGACATTGGCAGGTGATGCGTGCAAAGCCGTTCTGTTCTGCAAAGGTTTTCAGTTCCGCCTCGCTAACATAAATAAGTGGGCGCACGATTGTCACGCCATAATCTTCCATAAAAATTTTAGGTAAATTCGCAGCAAATTCTGCCTTGTGCAATAAATTCATCAGTAGTGTTTGGATGCTATCATCGCGATGGTGGCCAAAGGCAACAGTCGTAGCCCCAACTTCTCTTGCGGCTTCAAAGATCAGGCGCCTGCGCTCTCTAGAACAGCTGTAGCAGGCAAGAGATTCCCTTTTTTGGGTCGATAGACGTTTAATGAGATTGACGCCAAGTGCAGAACAGATTCCGTCTAAAAAGCGCTCACTTACGCCTGATCCACAAGAAAATTCTCCGCCCACATGGATCGCATGGATCTCAAAGTCAGGAAGTCCTTTTCCTTTCATCGCATGGAGTAAAAACAAAAGGCTCAAACTGTCCTTGCCGCCACTTAGGGCAATAGCGATCCGAGAGACGTCCTTTAGGAGGTCAAAGTCAAAAATAGCTTTACGACACATGCTTTCAAGTCTTGATCCAAGACCTGTCCATGGGGGTTGTGCAATAGGGAGTTTGTTCATCCAAAAGAGGTTAATCGATTCTATGCTTCCTTGTCAAATAATACCCCAACAAATGTAAGCCCAACAACCCAACAACGGGTGGGATTAAAAGTCCTACATAGTTAAGCAGCTTTGGAATTTGGTTTTTTCTGATAATCTTCTTGCCATAAAAATTCCCAACAACCATTCGCTCTAACAGTTCTAAGATCCGCCATTTTTTCCGCATTTTCTCTTAGCCACCAGGCTCCTGGTTTTTTTAATCGTTTTTGTATTAGTGAACGATGGCTGCTTTCTACTTTTCCTGACCCAACTGGCAACCCTTTTTCTTTTGCTGCTTTATATTCGAACTGACCAGGTCGATTCTCTATGTATTTTATACAAGCGTCAAGCCCTTTGTGTGCAGGGAATTTCTTTTGCCTTCTTTTCAACTCTTTCAGCACTTTAACCCCAAGCCCCTGTTTAAACAAATTTTTTAGGCGTTTAACTTCCTGCTCAACATCCTTGGTCCATGCTATTACAGCTTCTACAAAGTAATCGCATAGGTGAAACAGGTCTATCAGATGCTTGTATTTAGTTCCTGCTATTCTCTCTCCCTGCTCCGGAATCCAACGTGCTCCGTCACCCACTCCATGCACAACTGTTTTTTCATCCTTGCTACACCCATTTGAAAGGACTCTTCGATTCCAAAGTCTGTTATTAACTTTTGACATCTTTTTGAATATGAACGATTTAAAATGCCTGTTTTTTCAACAAAAGGGTCTAGTGTTCGTTTATCTACACCTCGTTTTCTTTTATACAAAAAGCACTGTTCTTCCAGTTCTATTTTTCCTATAGGGGTTTGCCATTTTATCTTTTTTTTCATGGGCACGATAAAAAGAATTTTTTCGTGCTTCTTCTTCGGCCTTTTTAATTTTTTTCTCAGTCCATTCTTGCAATAAAGTATGGGCCGTTTTTTGAGTTACCTCCACGACTGCTTCTTCAGCATCATCTCCCAAATCAAGCTCTTCAAAAACTCTTCCCATCTGTAATATCAATCATCTCTAAAACACATGCCTTCAGCGCAGGGCTTAGGCGTAGTGCTTCTATAATATTTTGCTCGTCTACATCCATTTTCATAACAACCTAATAGCCAAAAAGTTAATAATAAAATACGTGTGTTGCCGTTTATCAGCACCCCGTAATTTTCCTAGCCATTATGTCATGAAAAAATTTTCCTATGTAGGACTTTTAATCACACCCCCCAACAACTTGAGGAATTAGGCAGTGTTTCTAAAAGATTGGGCTATCTGGCGAGCTTTCACGCTCGCCAGATAGCCCAATCTTTTAGAAACACTGCCTAGTTTTGTTCTGTGTCGAATTGAGTTTTTACCTGTGGTTAGAGTCTCTCTGCTTGCAAAATGTTGTTAGGGTATATTTGACTTTTAATAAACCCAAAAATCGCTATAATTTGGCCCAGTAGCTGGAGGTTAGATGAGACAAGCAGGACGTAATGATCCGTGCCCGTGTGGTTCTGGTAAAAAGTATAAAAAATGTTGTGAAGCAAAAGATACGGCTCCGCGTAAACTAAAAGGGGTGCAGATCCCAACAGGACTTGGCACTGGCCAGGCGATGAATTCTCTTTTTTCGCGTAACGTTACGCCGATCAATCAACAAGTTCCTCCTCCAGTAATCAAGCCCGATCAAAAAAAAGCTGAGGAATGAATATTTCTTGAGGCTAAATCTAGAGTTTGTTATAAGCTCTAATTCTTTTCGCTGGTGTAGCTCAATTGGTAGAGCACCCGACTTGTAATCGGGCGGTTGAGGGTTCAATTCCTTTCGCCAGCATCTTTTTCCTCTCGGGGGTGTCGCATAGCGGCAATTGCAAGGGACTGTAAATCCCTCGACTTCGGTCTCCGTTGGTTCGAGTCCAACCGCCCCCAATCATCTCTTGGCCACATTTTCCCGATCTGCAAAAAGTCCGTACTAATCGGGTACTGTCCTTTTTGCAGATCGGAAAAATCTGTCGCAAGATCTGATTGGGGGCAAGCCCCCATTTCGATGTATTGGCTCTATCGTCGGAGCAAGCGTATAATCTCTTCGTTACAGAGATCGGCTAAAAATACAACGTTTATTCTGACGTATACTCAAACAACCTCAAGAATCGGAATTATGCCAAGGAGGCGCCCTACATTTGAACCGGGTTTGCCGATGCCGAAGCAGCTAAACTTGAATAAGTTTAGCGATGCAGGCAGGTTCAAGTACGGTGGCTGTCTGACGCAGGCTAAAACCGATTTTTGAGTGTGTTTTTAATTTTGCCTTTGGCATTAAAATGCAGCGTCTTCTATAATGATAATTTCTTATTTGTAGTAAGCATGGTTTTAAAGCTAGCTAGTCTTTCCGAGGTAATTTTGAAATTATATTTTGTTTTGTTTTTGTGTGCTGTTTTTTGTTTTTCTCATGGATATAGTGAATTAGACACAATACGTGCTAAATCTATAAATCCATCAAATACGGAAATTCTTATTACTTCTGAGACGATGCATCAAGATGTTCTTGAAAGCATGAGTTATGCTTATGGCTATTTTGCATTTTATAAAACGGGCCCAACAGAATTTTTGGGGAATTTTGCGAATTGTCCTAATGGATTGTATTATCAAGGATTTTATTTTAGAAATTCTGAAGCGGCCTTTCAATGGGCAAAATTCCAATTGGCAGCAGAGCATCATCAAAATCTAGATATGATGTATGATCCCGAAATGGAGCTATTCTTTGAGGCTACTGGAGAGGAGGCTTTTCAACTGAGGAATAGACTAGCCCAAAAATATAAAGGGATTTTACCAGTAGACTGGTTAAATGGCCTCCGAGATAAGGTGATGTGGCAAATTTTAGAAGCCAAATTTCAGCAAAATCCTGATTTTACTGAGTACTTGCTCGCTACTCAACCACTATATTTGCTAGAGCATAATGAAAAAGAGGGAAGAGACACATACTGGTCAGATGATTTTACTGGTAATGGATTTAATATGCTTGGAAAAATGCTCATGGCCATTCGCGATGGCAGCTCTTGTCCTATTCCGTATGATGACACGGATCGTTTAGAACGAATTCACTATGCAGAGGATTTTAATAGTAAAAATCCGTACCATATATTTTAGCCCCTATGATGTTTTCCTCAGGATCAAGACTCTCACTCACCTTAGAAAAAGCTTTCAAAGGCTCTGAAATTTGCCGAGGGCTCTGATTGGGGTAAGTCCTCAATCATCTCGTTGCTGCCTAGTTTTGTTAATTAGTGATTGGATTTTTTTTGAAGAAGCGGGCCACAAGTGCAGAATCAAGATAGGCACGAACCTCTGCGATTTTTCCTTCAGCTATATGTTCAAAAAAGGCAGCACTATCGCCGTTTTCTAGCTTTTTGAAGAGGTCACGCACGTCCTCAATTGTTATAGGCATATGTCTTTTTTTCGCTCAAAGGTTAGCTTTTCAGTCTATAGACTATACAAAGCTCGTATCAAAGTGTAGAGTTTATTCCAATCAAAAGTTCTGAATCCGTCCAACCGCCCCCATTTGTATCTCGGCTATCTTTCCTTTATCTGTGACGAGTCCGTACTAGCGGGTACTGTACTCGTCGCAGATAAAGGAAATCTAGCGCGAGCTCCAAACGGGGGTGCCCCCAATCATCTCGTTGCCGCCTTTCACATCTCGCTCATCGCACTGCCTCCTCTCGATCTAAGAAATTCAGCTAACGATCTGATTGGGGGCAAGCTCAGGACATCGGTCTTACCTCTTTTCTAATTAGTCAGTGTCTGTCATACTCGTTCTTTCATCAGGAGTGATATGAACAGAAGAGTCGTTACGGTGATTACAGCGATAACGAAAGACAGGATAGTCGTTGGTGAATTGGAGTTCCTTCATGCGAAAAAGCATTTTCCCATGCTTCCTGATGATATGCTACTTGAATTGATCGAAAGAGTACTAAAAGATCCGACTAAAATTTACGAGGAACAAAAACCTCATCAGTATTTATTGTTTTATCGCCTTGACAACGGCCAGTATCTTGTTGTAGTTATTAAGAAAATAGAAAGCGGAAATTACTTTTCCACGATGTACAGTACAGGCGATGAAATTCGCCCGAAACATAAGAAATTAAAAGAGGTCAAACCATGAAACGAGGAGAGCTGTTTTTTCATCCCATGGAAGGGTCTGGCCAGTTGAGCATTTCCTGGAGTTCTGGCCTGAAAGGAGCCGCTGTTGAGGCAAAAAAAGGAAATGGTGTTGGCTTCTTTTCCGCCAATGGGGATTTGTTATCGGTTATTTTCGATGATGTAGCAGCTGAGGAAGACCATCAAACTCTCGAGTTTAAGAAATACAAAATCGAAATATCGGTAAGATGCGGAGTTGTGAAACATAAAGTAATTCAATTGATTCGCCCAAAAGTTACCACAACATCCCAAAAAGCTCCTTCTACTTCAAAACGCCGTACTAAAACCAAAGTTCGTTCTTAAGAAAATTGTACAAATCTCAATCTTGACCAGTCAAGAGTTCTAAGTTTTTTAAATTTGGGGCAGGCTCCGGACGCTTGCAAGCGCATGCGATTTTCGATCAGTTCCTGTTTGCGTGTTTGAATAGCAAAGTAGCTCTGGGCAAAGGCAATGGGTTCTTTGCGGGAATCGCTATTTTGAGCGATCAGGTAGCAGGCATAGCGAGTCAACATAAAGTCTTCAATGGCTCGTTCAGCTCCCTTGCCGAGGTTGATCATTTTCCTGACGCCACGAAAATGATCGTTATAATCACAACCCGTTGTTTTACAAGATTCTACAGCGCGCATGATCGTGGACAGAAAATTTTCCCATTTCGCATATCCCAAGGGTTCTTGTAAGTCTCGAGCAAACCAAAATTCGATCCCTTCTTCGGGTGTATTCTGAGCAAGACTGTCAAAATGACTTTGCAGCTTTTTAATGACCTCGCGGTTAGACATGAGCGCCTCTTTGAGAGAAATTTTTTGAGAAAATCATAACCGAAGGTGATAAAGCCCTCCAGTCAAAAGTTCTGAATTCGTCCAGTCGCCCCCAAATCTCATAGGCAAAACTTCTATTTTAGACCGCTTAAAAACCCCCTCAAAAACAATCAAAAAAATATCGCGTGGGGGAACACAAGGTCGCAAATAACAGCAAAAGACAGTAGTCGGGGGTTAGGGGGTGTGGGGTAAAAAACTCTGTTAAAAGGTCAGTCTCTTCTTCTTTTGGTGTAGTAGCTGATGATGCGACTGTTAGGTTTATTCATATACGATAAGAACCCCAGCCGATCCTTGCTCATTTGTCTCATTTGTCTATTTGACAAAAAATGTCAAATATGTCACCATATGACATATGGCAAGGCCGAAGAAAGTTGAAAATGTTGTTGTTTTAGCAAAGAACCTAATGCTAAAGGGAGCTTATGTCATTAGTAAGCATGCAAAACTTAGACAAGGGGAGCGTTGCTTCACTATCGGAGATATAAGGAACATAATTGAAACGGGTTACCATGAAAAAAGACAAGACGAATACAAAGAAGAGTATGCTGATTGGAATTATGCAATTAGAGGGAAAACTCTAGATAATGATCAGGCTCGAGTTTGTATTGCTTTTACAGAAAAAAAGTGTTTTGTTGTCATTACCGTAATTAGATTGGAGGTGTAGGATGAAAAAAATAATATACAGCGGACTGGGTTTCCCAATCCTTTTGGAAGGGATAAAGACTCGGGAATTTCGAGGTGAGGTCCTGCCTGATATTAATCATCGCGAGTTTGAAGATCTGGTGTTTAAAACTCTTTTATGGTTGCCAGCTCATTTCTCAGGAGCTCATCTTGCTTTTGTTAGAGGCTATATGGGATTATCCCAAAAAGAATTTGCAACAATGTTGGGCTTAAAGACCCATGCAACCATTTCTGGGTGGGAACTTAAGAAAAACAAGGCTACAGGGATGCTAGGAACGACAGAAGTTGTCGTCCGACTGCTTATGGCAGAGTTTATTGGGGAGAATTTCGCCGAGCACTTCAGGGAATTTCTAAAAGTCTCTTCTCCTCCAAAAAATTTAGAACTGAAAGTTGCCTGATTCAGGATTCGGGCAATGAAACAGAAAACCTGCTTAAGAATCTTTTGCCGGAAGAAGGGAGTGATCCTCAACGGAGCTTTCTGTTCCATTGCTCCTCAATCCTTTGGTTTAAAAAGAGGGTGTCCGGATGGCGGGGCAGGGCGAGGCCTGTAGGTCCCCTGAGATTGATTTAGGAGCTGAAGTTCCTCAGTATTTTGTTGGCATTGTCCCTTAAAGTGTTGAGGCCCCGGTCTTTTGCTTCTTTCGTTTTTTTATCTGCGATGTATGCCTTGACTAGAGGCTGTATGAGTTCGTGCTTTCTTAAGTCCGCTTTACCGATTTTTTTAACGCCATTTTCATGAAAAGCATTTGCAATTTTTAAAAGAATTTCTGGTTCATGTTGTGGTCGTCCTTTCTTTTTAGGGCCATAACGAAGATTGAAAAAATCGACAATACAAGGGTGAACCCAAAGATTTTTGCTTGAGAACCATTTGAGCAATTTTGTAAGTGGTAGATAATAGATAGATTCTTCTAGATGAGCTTTTAATTTCCCTCCACGAATAGCTATTTTAGCGTCTTGATAGATGTCAAATTCGTATTGAAGTTTGAAAAAAACATCGACGTTCTCTTGAATTTGATCCAACCAATCTCCTGCTAAAAAACCGCGTAATGTGAGTACTCCGCGAGAAAGGCTGATGGAATCTTGATCGAAAGCTTCATCTAAATCAGCTCGAGGCTTTTTGATTTTTTTGGATTTGTAATTGATAATGGGGTCACGAAGGGAGAAGCTGCCAGCTTACTCGATGCTAAATTTTCTGAACCCGCTACTCATAGACAACTTGGATGGCTTGAAAGTCGAGGCGTGGAGTTTGCTAGAGGGATTACGAAAATTCAAGCAAAAAAGCTCATTGCTGAGAGCGCTTATAAAGAAATGTGAGATAAAATGGATAGTTCAAAACAAGTTTCAACTCCAAAACAGCCTCCAAAGATTGAATCTGCTCCGGTTAAAGCTTGGAGGAATGAGAATGGCGAAGTTCTTGCTGTTGCAGATTCAAAAAGTTTAGAACACCCCATCAACTCTGCCATGGGTGTTAAAGACTCTGAACTAGCTCAGAAAATGCTTCTGTCTGTAATCAATGCGCTTAATCCAATCTTTGGTGCCACAGAAGATTCATTTAATATTTTTATTCAATCTGAGCATGATTTTAAACCTAAAGATGCCGTAGAAGCTCGTCTGGTAGCCCAGGCGACAGTTGCCTTTCATCATGCCATGGAAGCGACTAGAAAATGCGCCACGGCAGAAATGCTTCCCCATCTTGAAACTTACGGCAATCTCGCGATTAAGTTCATGCGCGTCCATAATGAAACTATTGAGACTCTGAACCGCTACCGTCGTGGGGGAGAGCAGAAGGTTACAGTTACACACGCAGTTTTAGCAAATAACGCTATCATTAATAACTTCCCAGGGGGAGGGGGTCCCTCGTAAAATCAAGGAGCTACCCCATGTTCAGAGAGTGCGGTGCAAGGGAAAGAACACGTGGACATCAGTCATGTCGACAACCAGCAATGATGAATGGACGATGCCGCCTACATGGTGAGCTATCAACGGGCCCGCGTACTAAAGCAGGGAAACAGAGGATGAAGGAAGCGAACACAAAGCATGGGCACTATTCCTGGGAGGCTTTGCAAATGAGGCGTGAACTTAGTGCAGTGCTACGCTTTAGCAAAGGATGGCTGCATGAGATAGTTTCTTCTTAATTGCATGGGTTTGCCTTTTAAGGAGTTGCGTGCGTTTTGAAAGTATAGCTGATTACATATCCTTAAATAGCCTCCACCTTCGCTCCATACTGTATTAGCAACGCGGCGATCCTTTGCTCGCGAAGGCTAACAGCCTGACTTAACAGAGATTTTTGACTAATTTTTTTGTTTGGATCAGCTCCTGTTCGCAATATTGTTTCAATTATTCTGTCATCACTATAATTTGAAATTAACCAAGACATTATACCCTCAGCAGAATAAGTTTCCTCTCCAAATGGCAATCCAGCAACAATAGCAGATCTCAGTTGTTTTTTGGCAAGAATTGATAATTGTATTAACTTAAACAAACTTCAATGGTACAATTATCGATATAAATAAATGTGAAATAAAATATGGCGTCAGTCAGTTTAATTTATCCAAATCATCATCTTCAAGAAAATCACTCGCCTAACATCCAAGAATTCAAAAAAAAATTAATCGGAGACGTTGTAAAGCGCAGCTTGATTGATGCTGGGGTTAAATTACTTTGCGCAGGAGCAGTATTCTTTTTTCTAGCAACACCAGCAGGTTGGGTCGGCTTTGCAGTCCTCACGCCTATCGGGATCATTATCGGCATTGCCTGTCGATCATTTACGGCCTATTGCGCATACAAACAAAGAGTGACTATGGACCGAGGGGCGTTTGAGAGCAGTACCCGTTTTGCCCTCGCAAGCAAAGTAGGCGATCATGCTAGCGCTATGTCTTTTGGAAATTTCTACATGATGACTGCTGGGGCTCTGGTTCATGAGGGAGGCCATGCCCTTGCAGCGACGTTGCTCTATCACAATGCGCAGCCACAGGTTGTTATTACTGGTTTGGGTGAAGGTTTTACAAGCTGGAACGGATCCATACTATCCTCGGTAGGGGCTAGTGTAGGAAGGAAAACGGCTGAGTTTTTGGTGCATGGGGGAGGTTCTTTGATCTCGCTGGTGATTGCCACTGGATTCATAGTCACAGCCTTTTCTCTAAGACAATCACATCCAGAGGTAAGTCGGGTGTTGCTGTGGTCCGGTATTATTTCTCTTTTGCAACATCTTGCTTATGCCATTTCATCCTTTTTGTCTGAGGTCCCCGGTCATGATTTTATTGCTTTATGGGGACTTGGCCTACACCCAGTTTTGTCTATTCTGATTTTGGTTGGAGTGCCGCTACTGGCCTTATTGGTTTGCTGTGCATTGCAGAAGGCTTATTCGAAATCGCACCCCTATTAGGTTGCGGGTCCTTTTGAATTTTTAAATTTTCGCTCTGCTTCTTTGATACTTCATTTTATCTGTTCCTTCATAGAACCTCCTTAAGGCCGTTAAGCCTACCAGAGGTGACATTTCTACTTTCGTAAAGGGTGGACATTATCACGTTGGGCTTACACGTGGCAAATTTCTCTATTGCGCCTTATTTTTAAGTCGCTACAATGATCGCCTTGGTTTTCAAGGAAAATCCAATGCGCTATTTCACCCTATTTCTTTTTTTTGCGTCCGCACTTTTTGCAAACACGATTGTTACCGAAAATGATCCCTCCACTCTCGTCAACGGCGTTAGTGTCATCACGGGCGACCTATACACTTTTGAAGAAGACTATCGCGTTGAGGGGGTAGAACCCATCTCTATTCGACGCGCTTATTTAAGTTCCAAGGGCGATTGGACTCCTTACCCTCATCTCTTTGCCACTCATCTCATCGCACTACACTCTTTCGAGGTCATAGAACCCAATGGGACGGCCGCTCTTTACAGCGGCTCTCCTCGCGATAAAAAAAAAGGCAAACATGAGCCGATCCGCTTTGATGTTTCTGAATCTTGTTCTATCGGAGTTGCTAATACTGCATCTGGAAAAATTGCTGCCCAGACAAACTTTAAGAATCAGTACCTCCTGGTGGATCCAGATGGCAAATCGTTTGTTGTATGCGCTGCAAGTGGTGCTAAACGATATTATCGCGAGTTGAAAAATCAGAAAAAAGCGAATCTTGGCTTTGGGCAGAAAGGTTATCTCATTTATCGTTATGCCATTCAATCGGAAACTTTACCCAATGGGAACAAGATTCAGTACCAGTGGGATAATGAGAATCGTCTAGAATCTATTACAACAGTAAGTCTACGCGGAAAACAATTAGCTCAGGTCATTTTCCCCAAGTGGAAGCCGGAAAAACCGCCGGCTGAATACAGGATCGCTGGTAGCGATGGCCGCAGCCTTTGCTACAAAAGCGGATATCTTGATCTAAAAAAAGAAAAACATTGGAATCTACGATCCATTCATTCTCCGAATAGCCCGACTGAGAGTTTCGCCCGTATAGTCAAAAAAATCAGACGTGGACAGGCGGAAGAAAAAACTCCTTTTCTTGAGTCCGTTTCACTTCCAATGAATCGAATAGTCCATGTCGAATACGAAGAGGCACAAGAGAAGGGTTTTACATTCCATCGAGTCAAAAAACTCCTGAGTCCTTTGGAAAAAGATGCTGCTTTGCACGTCGCAAAGTCTTTTGCCTACTATCCTGAACAAAAACAGACGCATATCTTTGATGCGCAAGGCAACAAAACGGCTTATTTCTGGGATGCTAATTTTCACCTCACGCAAATCGATTTTTTTGGTGGCTCCGATCTGCTTCATCACTCTGAAAAATTTGTTTGGGGAGGCACGAATCTTCGTTGCAAAGCCTTTTTTGATGAGGAGAGAAGACCTATTCAGGCGCGTGTGTTTATCTATGATGAGAAAAACAATGTCAAGGAAGAGGCTTTTTTCGGCAACCTCTCAGGTCAAGGCCCCCCACTTCAAATGGGTGAAGATGGGCTCCCTTTGAAAAATGGAGTTGAGAGTTGCGTTAAGAAAACCGATTATACGAGTGATGAGCGCAACCTGCCTCTGAGGCAAGAAGATTCAAACGGTCTTGTCACTCTTTATGACTATATTCCAGGCACCCACCTCTTAAAGTCAAAATTCCTGTGTGATGGGGAAGTCGTCAAGATCCGTTATTTTTACGAATATAATGAGGATCTGATTTTAGTTCGTGAGATCGTGGACGATGGAATGGCCAAGACCATTCGCCAGATCACCCCAAAACGAGATGCTCCCTACTACGGCATGCCTGAAATTATTGAGGAAAAGTACGAGGATAATGGCCAGGAGATTCTGCTTCGAAAAACAGTGCTAAGCTATGGGCCGGGTGCTCGTGTTGAGAAAAAAGAGGTCTACGATGCGAATGGCGTGTACCGCTACAGCATCAAAATGGCCTATGACGACAAGGGGCGGCTTATTCTTGAGACGAATCCTATGGGCTGGGAAACGGTTTCAAGATACGACGATGTGGGGAATAAGATCTATTGCAAAGACGTTAGTGGTAATGAAACGACTTTTGATTATGATTTTTCGAATCGTTTAACAAAAAAAGAAGAGAAGGGGTTCGATGGGACTACCCGCGTTTTTCACTATGAGTACGATAGTAACCATAATCTCGTTCTTGAAACAGATGCGTATGGGCAAGAGACTTGGTATGTGCCGACCCCCTTCGGGCAACGCACCGAGATTCATCTTCCCCCAACCCTAGAGGCATCCCCCGTTCTTAAATCGACCTTCGATAGTGCAGGCAATGAGACGATCCGAACAGACGCAGACGGCTTCACAACACAAATGCGTCACAACCCCTATGGAAAACCCACTTGGGTCAAACATCCTGACGGTGGCGAGGAGTCCTATACCTACTATGTCGACGGGGCACTTAAAACCCACACAGACGCTATGGGAGTCCTTACCGAATATGAGCGGGATTATCTAGGACACGTCCTCAAAAAAACTATCTCTCATAACCACGAAACACTCTCCGTTGAAACTGCTGAATACACAGGCCAACAGCTCACAACCAAAACCGACGCCGAAGGTCACAAAACTCTTCTTTCTTACGACCGGGCCGGACGAAAAATTGCAGAAGAGCTCGAGATGGAAAAAATACTGTTTTACTATGACTCTTTGAACCGTTGTCATATTGGTGAAAAGGGGAATCTGCGAACGATCAGCCACTATGACCTTTTGGATCGGCTAGAGGAGCAGCAAGAGGAAGATATTTCCTCCGGTAAACTGCTTCGAAAATCTGTTTGCCGTTACGATCGAGCAGGCAATAAAACCCACACTTTTTGCTGGGTCGAGGGATCCCAGACTCAAGAACAGTCGGAGTATGATTCACAGAACCGCTTAAAATGGAAAATTGATCCCTCTGGCGCCAAGGAAATAATCTCTTATAATGACGCCTTTCACAACGAACTTGGTCAAACCGTCCTGCAAAAAACGCACACGGATCCACTTGGACTTGAAACGATCGAGACATTTGATGCTCTAGGTCGCGTCTCCAAAATCGAAAAACGTAAAAACAGAACCCTCCGAGTTGTAGACAAGAGGTACAATGCGCGCGGCAAGGCAGCTTTACAAATTGACACTATTTTTGCGCCAGATGGGGCTTCTCGGGTCATCCGCACACGATGGGAATATGATGAATGCTCAAGGCCAACTCTACTTGTTGAGGCGGAAGGTACCCCCGAAGAAAAAGTCACTCAAAACAGTTACACCCTTCGAGGAGAAAAAAGGACGACTAGGAAACCTGATGGCACGATTCTCCGCTATGAGTATGATGGGCTGGGAAGTCTTCTCTCTATTACCTCCTCCGACGGCTCAGTGTGTCATGAGATGCGATACAATCGCTTAGGTCATCTGATTTGGAGCGATGGGATCGAAAGGGAGGTCGACTTTAGGGGACGTCTTCTTGCCGAAATTTTCCCCCAAGACTACCGTATTGAAAATTCCTTCAACTCATCTGGCCAAAGAAGCGAGTGCCGTATCCCCATCGCAAACTGCCTGATCGAGTACACCCACAATGGCCTTGATCTACTGGAAGTTTCTCGAAAAACAATGCGTGGAACAGAACTTTATACCCATCGATATGGGGAGCACGACCTTTCAGGGAACCTACAAGAATCGGAACTCCCCAATCATCTGGGGCGCGTCCAGTATCGATACGACACGTGTTCTCGAAGACTCCTCGTTGCAGCCCCTGGCTACTTGCAACAAGTCTTACAGGCCGACTCAATGGGCAACATTTGGCGTATGCAAACCCAAGGAGGGGAGTCGAGTTTTGACTACGACGAGCTCTACCAAATAACCTCTGAACACGGTGTCTTCAACCACGATTATCAGTGTGATTCTCTTCACGCCAGACTTAAAAAAGACGACGAGCTCTACCAGATCAACTCCCTCAATCAACCCATCTCTCACATCGAATACGATAGAAACGGAAATCCGAAACGGCAAGGAGAGACCTTTTACACTTTCGATGCTTTGGATCGGCTAATCCAGATCACAACTCCCCAATTCACTCAAACCTTCACCTACGATTCCCAGCACCGAAGACTGTCAGCCCTAACAAACCAGAAAATACGCTTTTTCCTATACGACGGACAAAATGAGATTGGGGCCCTAAACGAAAAACTTGAGGTTGAAGAGCTACGCATCCTAGGAGATGCGCCCCATGCTGAAATCGGCGCTGCCATCGGCATCGAATTGCACGGAAAAGCCTACGCACCCATCCATGACCTGAGCGGCAATCTCGCAGCCCTCCTCCCCCTAGATGGCGGACCCATAGAAATAACCCAATTCAGTGCTTTCGGTGAACAGACCGGCTCACATCTCAGCCCCTGGAGCTTCTCTTCCAAGCGCCTCGATGCCACCGGACTCATCTACTATGGCAGACGATTCTACCAGCCAGACTTCGGCCAGTGGCTCTCTCCTGACCCTGCCGGCTTCACCGATGGAATGAACCTCTACGCTTTTGTGGGCAATTGTCCGCTGACCCATTTTGATGAGTACGGCTTGTTTGATTTTAATCAAAACGAATGGGATCTCTCTAACTCGCAACAGTCTCTCCCGTGGATGCATTCGATGTCGGATCGTTTCACATATCAATCCTCACCTCCCATTTCAAAATCAGCAATTCTCCCATCGCTAACTCCTGACTCCACCTTATCGCGTGTCTACTGTGTCAATGGGATCAATAATACTGTCAAAGAGTGCATTAGTAGCGCCGAAGCATTGAAACAGTCGCTCGGAGGAAGAGTTAATGTGTGTCCCGCCTACTCGGAAACGTTTGGCTTTTTTAAAGATCTAGGCTCGGTATACGAAAGTAGGTCCAATCCCAACTATTCGACCCCATTCATAAGGATGTTAAAACAATCTTTATTACAGGATATCAGGAGCTTGGAGGCAGCAAATAGTCTTAAAAAAATATTTATTGACTGTTTTAGTCGAGGATCAACGGATACTTATCATGCCGTCAAAGATTTTACTAGGGATCAGAAAGACCGATTGATTATCATCTCCTGTGGAGGAATAAAGATGCTGCCGCGCGATTTGGGTTTTGCAGTGATCAATCTAGTTTCCAAGGGGGACTGGTGTAGCTTACATTTTAATTCTGAATTGAAGAAAAATCCGAAGGCGTATGATAGTTGGGCTGATGTTGTTCTTTTAAAACAAAAAGATGGATTTAAAGGATTCATTAAAGATCACTTTGCTTTAAGCCGGACGTATCAAGACGGAATTAAAGAACATGGTCAAGAGTTATATCAAACGTATGGAGGAGATGAATGATTTATAAAATTATTCTAGCCTGTTTAATCGCAGTCAAAGGAACTTGTATGACACCTAAAGAATCCGAAATTTCTTCTCAGAAAATCATGGCAATCATCGATGAATATTCTAAGGAATTGGAAATAAAAAATAATATTGAACATAGAAGTTATGGATTTCGATCTACTGGTCCCGATAAAATCTACGATGGAAAGATTCATGCCATAGTTTTAGGTTACAGCATAGATAAAAACATGAAATATGATGAAGCTAGAAAGCTTTTTTATGAAGTCGCTGATGGATTAATTAATAGCATCAATTGTCATCCAGAAATTGGCGAATATTTTTATCATTATCCCATTGGATACGAAGATTTGCAACTAGGCCTAGGTTTCAATTATGAAAGAAAAGGGACCTTAAAAAAGGATGATATTGACGCTATTTATATGCGGGAAAATAAAATTTCTTACTTTATTATAGACCAAGAAGAAGCCCCTGCAGAAATCCAGGAAAAAAAACTTTCCCCTGAAGTCAGTATTCTCAAGGGCTTTGGATCAAAAACCCGCGCAATTGTAAAAAAACTTCCTGAGACAGAATAATTTTCGTCGCAGTTTGTGGATGGCTCTTTGGCACGATGGATACATTATCCCTGAGGCTTCTGGATGCGGAAAAACAGCGATTATTCGAGCGTTAGAGTTACAAGAAGGCTACTGGTGTCTGAGGCAGCCGGACCTTATTGCTTATGAACAGACAGTAGGGAATCAAGAGCTATGGGCGGAGATTCTTTTCATTGATGGGATTATAAAGTTAAAGCGATAGCATTGTTGAGAAGGCATTGGAGTTGCCAACCTTTCAAGGCGAAAAAAACGAAAATTTAATAGAGTAGCTCATTTCCCATTCCTGCCCTCGATCATCCTCCCTTGATGATAAATTCTGGAAAAATCGGATCGTTTCTGTTGGAGGGTTGATATGACAGAGGGTTGTTTATCATTGAATTTTTTTGCTCAAGATTCCGCGGGGGAATCTTGGGGGAATAGGTCGTCACAAGTCACAGAAATTCGCAACAACTGGCACTTGAAAAACTCTTGCAACTATATGGTTATAAGTCAGTTAATTGTTGCCGGCTACTGCTGTTTACTGATTGGGGCTGACTGTAAATCCCTCGACTTCGGTCTCCGTTGGTTCGAGTCCAGTCGCCCCCATTCTTCCGGACGATTCTTAAAATCCATCATTGTTAGAAAGGGTTCCCTCACTGAAACTGAGAGACTTCCGTCCTTCAACTGCAAGTTCTGAAACATTAAATCCAGAAGTTGACGTTTTTCATCCGTTTCAGAACTTTCAAAAATTTCTCTGGCGCGAGAAGCGAGATTCATTACCAGGTTCGCTGTGATGTAAAAGTTTTGATCGGCTTTTTCATGTCGTCCCATTTGGTCAACGATCTCGGTTTGGCGAGCCTTGTATGTTGCGACCCGCTCCAGATACATCCGCTCGTCGATTAAACCATCCAGCTTGTCATCATAGATTTGATTGAGACGTTTTTGAATGCGATCTTGCTCCTTTCGTAACGCCTGGAGGCTTTCTGAATGGAACAGGGCTTGTGATTCATGGATATTTTTGAGATATCGTGTTACATCGATGATTTGTTGCTCAGATAGGGAGATTTGGTCAAAATGAGTAGACAGGGTAGCGATCAACGGTTCTTCTCGGACATAAACCCTTTTGCAATTGCCCTTGGCATTTGTGCAGCTGTAATAGATATAGCGTCCCTTTTTGATCTCTGGGGTTACAATGCAGCCACAATCGGCGCAATTGATCAACCCACGTAAGGCAAAAGGCTCGCTCACCGATTTGTGCGGTTTCTTATGATGCCCATGGGTCACATCTTGCACTCGATCGTAGAGGTGTCGGGAAATAAGCGGTTGATAGTGATGTTCGACGAGTCCGTATTTGGTTTGCATCATCCCTGAATAGAACGGTTTTTTGAGGATTTCATCGATCACCGATTTGGCAATTTTGTGACCTTTCTTGTTCCTGAACCCCATTCGCTCAGCCTCTTCCTGGAGTTTAAGTAGGGAGTAGTTGCCAGTAGCATACAGCTCGAATAACTTTGTGATGAAGGGCGCGCGTTCGGGGTCTGGGATGATCGTTTTATCGCCATTTTCCTGCATGACATGGATGTATCCAAGAGGAGCTAGCCCAATCCAAATGCCGTTTTTCGCTGCCTGTTCTTTGCTTCGCTTCACGTTGTCGCTCAGCTGGAGCACGTAACTTCTTGCAAACATGACCCCCATGTCCCAGCGTAAAATATCAGCGCTATTGGATTTCAGGTTTAGGATTAGACCCTCTCGCATAAAATGGATTTCGACTTTTCCTTCCTTGCGGAGATCTTCTAATACGACCGATTCTTTAAAACTTCGTTGGACTCGATCAATTGTATCTGCGACTAGGGCAATTGGTTCTTTAGACTTGCGGATGCGTTCTAGGATTTTTTCAAATTCTTTACGAGTGTCTTTTGTTGACGATTCGGTAATTTTGAACACTTCGTCGATTGTTAGCCCTTTTCTTTCGGCGTATTCCCTCAAACGGCGTTCTTGAGCGGGAATGGATTGTCCGTCTTCTTGCTCTCTACTCGAGACTCTTGCTAGTAAAATTGCTTTCATTATTAAACCTTTGCTACATCTTTAGTTGAAGGATAAATTGTATCAGTTTAGTTCATTGAAGTCCTTAATATCCAGACCTAGATGTTCGATTATAGTGGTTTTAAAATTGTTCTCTGAAAATGGGAAACAGAACCCATACAGCCATTTTCCTCCAATGAGCTTTACATGTCGTTCGGCAAGTTGATAATTGCCTTTTCCAATGCCCATTCCATCAATTTTAAGCATGAAGTTTTTGTTGTCCTGGATTCTATTAGCCTCCAGCTCTTTGATTTTTTCTTTTTCTCGGCGAGAGGTTTCAACTGCTACAGCCTGTACTTCATTTTTATTATCAGCTATTTTTTGCAAATGTTCTGTTTTTATTTCCGAGTCTCGAATGGATTGCATTACTGTTTCTAACCATTTACGCACATTTTTAATCTTTCCTTCAGGCTCTAGAAGAAATTTATTCCAAGCTTTTTCAAATTCCTCTTGTGTCCAACCAAGGGAAATCATCGTCTTCTTCCAATCTTCTAACCCTTCAGGTGCTTTGCATGTTTCAGCTAGATGAGGAAGGAGATTTTCTTTCATTATTACATTCTTATATTCTTCCTTTCTTGTTAGTGGTTCTTCGATG
>JABDDH010000009.1 GCA_013287705.1 Chlamydiota bacterium
GCAGTTTTTCGGGTGAACAAATCAGGGGCTTTAACAGGAGAAGGAATGACCCAATGTGGACGCGCTCCCCTCATGGGGGGAGCTATGTTTCTTTTGCTTAACCGAAACTCTTTTCACCTATGAACCATCCACTAAACCCTATTGGATTATTCACTTGGTGAATTGCTTCCCTGTGTTAAAATAGACTTGTTACGAAATGAATAAATTAAATTTTTTTAACAATAAAACCGGACATTTCTATTGAACGCTAACACCTGTTTTTAGGAACACTGCCTAGGAGGCGCCCTGTATTGGAACCAGGCTTACCAATGCCGAAACAGCTAAACTGGAATCAGTTTAGCGATGCAGGCAGGTTCCAAGACAGTGGCTGTCCGACGAAGCTAAAAACCAACTTTTCAAGTTATTTGGGTATAAGCCGCCGGATCTCCTCGCGCGCCACTTCTCGGTCATCAAAATGAAGCGTCTGATGGGAGAGGATTTGGAGTGTCTCATGACCTTTTCCAGCAATTAAGACAACATCGGACGGCGCTGCCATCTCAACTGCTTTTTTTATTGCAGCTCTGCGGTCGAGCTCGACAAGCGGAGCTGTAGTTTTAAAGACGCTTGCAATCTCTCTTGCAATCTTTTCAGGATCTTCGTTGCGCGCGTTGTCTGTTGTAATAATGGAAACATCGGAGAGCTTGTCTGCAACCTCTCCCATCTGAAAGCGCCGATTCGGGTCGCGATCTCCACCAGAGCCAAAAACTGTAATGAGACGCCCTTTTTTCACAGCAGCAAGTGTCTCTAAAACGTTTTTCAACCCGTCACCTGTATGGGCATAGTCGACAAAGACAGAAGCACCGCGCGGATGGGCGATGCGCTCAAGCCTCCCGGGCACATTTTTAAATTGAGAGAGTAGGCTTGTAATGAGCTTCAGGTCGACTCCTTGTGATAAGAGAGCTGTTACGGCTGCCAAGTAATTGTAGACGTTAAATTTGCCGATGAGCGGGAAAGAGGTGGAAATTTTTTCACCTCTATATTCAACCTGAAAATAGGATTTATTAGCGGCGAGCTTCAGATCCGTTGCCCGACAATCAGCCGCGCGCTCAATGCCATAGGTCATCAGCCGCGCCGGGCAGCCTCTGAGAAGAGGCTCAAGACAATCCGTGTCCGCGTTGACAACAGCTGTACTTGTTTCGGCTAAGTTTTGAAAAAGTTTTGCTTTGGCTGCTAAATACGCATCCATCGTCTGATGGTAGTCGAGATGATCCACGGTTAAATTGGTAAAAACAGCGACAGCGACATTCAAGCCAAAAAGGCGCTCTTGATCCAGGCCGTGAGAGGCCGCTTCCATAACAGCAGCTGTGCATCCCGCCTGTTGCATTTCAGAAAAGAGCTTGTAATTTGTAGCAAGATCCGGTGTTGAGTGGGTCGAAGGGAAGTGGTGAGAACCGGCGACATACTCAATAGAGCTGATTAATCCAGTTTTTGTTCCAAGCCCCTCTAATACGTGACGGATCAAATAGGTGGAGGTGGTCTTGCCATTTGTCCCGGTCACGGCAAAAAGCTTCATGTGCGCTGATGGATCATGATAATAAAGCTTTAATAGCTCTGATTCAGCGCAGGTCATATCAGATGCGACTAGCTGAGTAATATGGGGAGGTAAAAAAGGATCGTAAAGATCGGTGAGAATTGCAACGGCCCCATTAGCAATAGCCTCTGGAATATAGAGGGATCCATCGCTCGACAATCCGCGCTTAGCAATGAATAAATTTCCAGGGTAGACTTTTTTAGAGTGGTTTGAGATGCCTGTAATATCGATCTCCTTAGAGCCTTTAACGACAATATGACAGAGCATGTCACGGATAAGCTTTTTAAGTTTCACGACCATCTTGATACCGATTCAAAAAAATAAATCCATTTAAACGGCAGCGAAAGCTCCCGCGGTTCCACGATCATAAAGTGGCTTGTATTAATAATACAAGCCACTTTATGATCGTGGAACCCCGAGGCTTTGGCTCCGTTTCAATACGCTTTATTTTTTTAAATCGGTATCACTCTCCAAATTACGCCGTGCCATCTGAATTTGACGCTTTAGGGTCTCATCCTTCTCCACCTGATCCCCAATTTTTTTCCATGCATGCAACAGAGTCGAGTGGGTTTTACCGCCAAACGCCGACGCAAGCTTCATCAAAGAATCATTGATCAACTCTTTTGCCAAATACATCGCCACCTGTCTTGGAAAGGCCACTTCCTTAGTACGGGAGGTGCCACGCAGATCGCTAATACGGACACCAAAAATTGTCGCAACACTCTTTAAAATATTTTCAACACAGACCCTTTGAGTCGGTTTTGTTTCAATTAATTCCCCAAGAGACTCATGGACAATCTCTTCTGTTACCTCTTTACCCATGAGACGCGAATAGGCACTCAATCGATTGAGCGCACCCTCTAGTTGTCTCACATTATTAAAAATGTGTTCTGCGATGAAAAAAGCGACTTTATGCGGTATTCTTAAACCGCGCTGTTCCGCCTTATACTGTAAAATAGCGACACGCGTCTCAAGATCTGGCACACCAACGTGAGCCACAAGCCCCCACTCCATCCGCGCAATCATCCGCTCTGAAAGTTTCAATTGGCCAGGAGGCTTGTCGCTTGTGATAATAATCTGCTTGTTTTGATTAATCAGACTCTCAAATGTATTACAAAATTCTTCTTCAAAATTGAGCCTATTTTGTAAAAATTGAATGTCGTCAACAAGAAAAACATCGAGAGTGCGGTAAAATTTTTTCATCCGATCGATGGATTTATTGCGTAAATTATCAACAAGATCGTTAATAAATCCTTCTGTTGTGATGCATTGAACCCGCAACTTTTTATGATTATCTTTAACCCAATGACCGATTGCATGGAGTAGATGTGTCTTGCCAAGGCCCACCCCGCCGTGAATAAATAAAGGGTTATAAGACCTTCCTGGGCGCATGGCAACGCCTAGTGCTGCTGATTTTACAAACTGATTAGAGGCGCCTTCAATAAAATTATCAAAAGTGTAGTGGGGGTTGAGCTTAAAGGTCTGTTCTTCTGCAACTACACTCGAGGCAGGAGTTGCCACTTGAATCGGCAAGAGCTCTTTTTCTTGCGCCTCTGCAACGACAAAAACAATCGCCGGCTCCCCGTTGCTGCGCATCGGCAAAAATGTGACAAGATCCTTCTTATAATTACTGAGCAGATACTCACGCACAAAGATATTGGGAACCTCAAGGGTTATCTCTTCACTTGTTGCGCGAATCAGTCGAATAGCCGCAAACCAGTTATTGTATTCAATTGAAGAACTGCGCTCTTCGACAAAATGAAGAAATTGGGTCCACAATTCTTGCTGCTGGGTGATCATATAATTTATACGTTGTTTAAATCTTAGGAAACACGAGTGAGAGGCTGCGGAGCATACGCCAAAAGAAGAGCTACCGCCTGACTTGCAATCTCCTGATCCACGACTTTTTCTAGCATGCGCGCCTGCATCAACCCTTGCCTTTTAAATCCGAGCCCAAAAAGTGCTTTTGCTCGATTCAATAAGGTTGGAAAGTGGCCAGGCTCTCTACGCAATGCCCGCTCGATATAGTTAAGCGCAGCCAGAGCATTGCCTTTTTGCAGATGGAGGGCCCCCAGCGTCTGCAAATCATAGGCGGCGTCAGTCAAAATCACAAGCGCCTCAAAAAATGTGATCGCAATATCATAAGCTCCTTGTTTGAGATAGGAGTAACCGACAAAGCGCAGGTCTTCAAACTCTCCTTCTCCCCAACCAAGAACCTCTTTCCATTTTATCTGCGACATAAATTAACCCTTCTGATACTGGTTGCGACGTCCATTAACATCTGAGAGTAACCGATCTAGAAGAGTGATACACTCTAACAAGTCGATCAGACTCCTCTTTTCCTTCTCATCATCATCGTCTTGACGCCCCTCCTCCCATTTCATCACATCTGACTCTTTTTCGTCTTCCCTTTTCTCTCCCCCTTCCTTTTCCTTCGCCGATCGGATCACTTTAGCAATATTTTCTTTTATCCGTTGCATTTCAGCTGCAAGCTTCTCTTCTGTCCCGAGAATCGGAATCAGTCTCTCGGTAAACAGGGCTTTTTTTTGCTCAAAGTAGCCTTTTGGAGCTTGAAAGGTCGCCCATGGCATCGCAAGTTTGTGCAGATCCAAAAGCGTATCTAACTCAGAGGCGTAAAATGCTTGTGTGACATCAACTTGGGGTTTTACCGGAATCCGCTGCAGATCTTTGATGAAATTGGGGTCGAGCCTCTGCTGATCTTCTGCGTAACGCGTTGACGAATCTACCCCTAAGTTGTCGATTGTACGAGCCATAGCCACCCCTTTTTTTACCCCGTGTACCAGTGTTGAACTCTTTTGGCAACTATTTCGTTGCCAAGTTCTGATTCTACTGCTACATTGTGGGAAAGGGTGGGAATCTGTGGGAAAATTCTTCTTCAGCGGATCAGTTTCAGCGAAAATTGATGGGAAAAACCGCTTTGTCCTCCCCCAATCGATGCGTCTTGGTCTTGTTGAAGAAGGCGTCTTAGAATTTACCATAGCTCTTGGTCTTGGTGGATGTCTTGCGATCTACCGAAAAAGTGATATTCAACGCATTGTCGATAAATTCCGCGCAAAACAGCACCTAGGTCAGTACCAGAAGTTTTTTACCCTCTTTTTCTCCACCCTCTACGAGACATCGTGCGACAATATAGGGCGGGTGACACTGCCGCCGACCTTAAAAAGAGCTGCCCATATCGAAAGCGAGGTTATCATTGCGGGTGTCCTTAATAAGATCGAAATTTGGCCAAAAGAGGTCTATGAGGCAGAACTTAAAAGTGCACTCGAAGGAACAGATCGAACTTTCGACCTTGTAAAAATGTCAGAAGAGGCTTTTGCCCTAACAGAGGATACAGATGAAATCTAAACCACACGCCTCTGTTATGCAGCAGGAGTTTCTCGAAGCGTTTGCAGGAAAGGAGATCCGCACCTTTTATGAAGGGACCCTCGGCGCTGGTGGACACGCGCGCGCCCTATTAGAAGCACACCCAGAAATTGAGCGTTACTATGCTGTCGATCAAGATCCAGAGGCTATTGCTATTGCAAAAGAAGTGCTTGCGCCCTGGAGCGACAAAATTATTTTTATCCATGACAACTTTGAAAATCTAGAAAATCACATCGAAGGAAAAGTCGACGGTTTTTTTTTGACTTGGGAGTATCGTCTATGCAACTAGATCAAGGCATTAAGGGCTTTAGTTTCTCAAAAGATGGCCCCTTAGACATGCGGATGGATCCAACATCCCTTCTCACCGCAAAAGAGATAGTGAACCACTGGTCAGAAAAAGCGCTGGCGGCGTTATTTCGAGACTGTGGTGAAGAGCGCAAATGGCGCAAAGCAGCATCTTTGATTGTTGCGGCACGCAAAAAAAAGTTTTTTGAAACGACACAAGAACTTGCTGAATTTCTCACCTCAACTCTTGGTAGATCTCGTAAAAAGCTGCATCCGGCAACGCTTGTCTTTCAAGCGCTGCGCATTGCGGTGAACCACGAACTAGAAGCGATTGAAAAGGGACTTGCGACTGCGATAAAACTCCTCAATCCAGAGGGACGTATCGGCGTGCTCAGCTTCCATCGCCTAGAAGATCGCATCGTGAAAAACCTATTTAAAATGGCAGCTTCTGCTCCGAAGAAGGGAGGCACCTTGCCAGTTCTGCGCCTTTTAACAAAAAAACCGCTGGAGCCGACACTTGCTGAAGTGCGTCGCAATATGAGATCGCGCAGTGCTAAACTTCGATGTGCGGAAAAATTATGAGCCTTTATAACAGCACAACCGTATCCATTCCGCGGCTACAGATTAAAACGATTGTCTTGCCCTATGGGCTTCTGATCAGGCTTGGAATCTGTTTAATGGCACTCAGTTTTTCTCTCTATAACAGCATTGAGGTGCAAAATAAGATGACAAAACTACAAATTGAAATTCCACAGATTGTCAAAGAGATTCAAACCATTAAGGAAGAGAATCAGCGGCTAAAACTTGAAATTATCCGTTTTGAGAGTCCAGAAGAGTTAATTAATCACGCTCTACGTCCTGAGTTTAAACATCTCAGGCAGCCCCTTGCTAAAGATGTTTTGACAATTCAAGTTCCATGAAACCGTGCTCAAAAGACTTAAAACGCCTTGTCATTGTCGCACTCTTTACTTTTTTTCTCTTCTCACTGCTCGTTCTTCAATTTTATAAAATCCAGATCATAGAAAAAGAGAAGTGGGTGAAAATTGCTAAACGACAACATCAGCTTGTCATCTCCGAACGAGCCCGGCGAGGTCTTTTCTACTCCAATACAAGTATCAAAGAGGGACACCCCCAGGCGCCCGAACCCTTAATGGTCGACGTCCCTGCCTTTCACCTCTATGCAGATCCTCTAAGCATCCCGGAAGCTCTACGTGACGTTCTCTCTACCACAATCTGTCACATCCTAAAGCTCCCCAAAGAAGATCAAGCTCACATAAGAGCGCAATTTGACAAAAAAAGTCGCAGCCGCAAACTCGCTCTCTGGCTTGCTCCCGACGAAAAAAAGGCCATTCAAAATTTCTTCCTCCCCTTTGCCAAAGAACATAAAATTGCGCGCAACGCCCTCTTCTTTATCCAAGACTACAAACGCTCTTACCCCTTTGGTAAACTCTTAGGCCCCCTCCTACATACTGTACGCGAAGAGAAAGACCCTGTGACAGGGGGACTTGTCCCAACAGGCGGCCTTGAAATGCTCTTCAATAAATACCTCACAGGGAAGGACGGCAAACGGGTCATCCTCAGATCCCCTCGCCACCCTCTGGATACAGGGAAGGTGATCACACCACCAGAAAACGGGGCAGACGTTTATCTGACAATCAACCAGTATTTGCAAGCAATTGCTGAAGAAGAGATTGAAAAAGCTGTCATCCGCGCCGAGGCCAAAGGCGGCTGGGCCGTGATGATGGATCCGTATACGGGAGAGGTCTTAGCCCTTGCCCAGTATCCTTTCTTTGATCCGACGAACTACCGCTCTTTCTTCAATGATCCCAAGCTGCAAGAGCACACCAAAATCAAAGCTGTCACAGATCCGTTTGAGCCGGGCTCGACGATGAAAGCCATTACAATTGCTGTAACGATGCAAGCCAACGCCGAACTCAAAAAGGAAGGAAAAAAAGAGATCTTCTCTCCCAATGAAAAAGTCGAAACGCGCAATACCCACTTCCCCGGAAGATCAAAGCCGCTCAAAGACCTGCAAAATTACAACTACATGAATCTCTCGCTCGGGATGCAAAAATCGTCAAACATCTACATGGCACGGATGATTCAGCGCGTGATCGACGCAAAAGGGGCTGATTGGTATCGCAAAACGCTACAAGATATTTTTGGTTTTGGGATTAAAACAGGCGTTGAAATTCCCTCAGAGAGCGTAGGACTCTTGCCAACCCCTGGGAAAAAACATCCAAGTGGTGCTCTTGAGTGGTCAGCACCGACGCCCTACTCCCTTGCCATGGGCCATAACGTCCTTGCCACGACATTTCAGATGTTGCGTGCTTATGCAATCATCGCCAATGGAGGCCTCGACGTGCAGCCGACACTTGTGCGCAAAATTGTCAAAACAAGAGCGGATGGAACAGAAAAGATCCTCTATGAGCACGCTCCAAAGGGAGCCAAGCAGCTGCTCGATCCGGGCATTTCGCGCGATCTAATTCAAGTCATGAAGTACGTGACAAAGCCGGGCGGCTCTGCATGGCGCGCTGACATCCCAGGCTTCACAGAGGCCGGAAAAACAGGAACCTCTGAGAAAATCGTCAACAACCAGTATTCCAAAAAAGACCACATCTCAAGCTTTGTCGGCATGGCTCCTGCAAAAAACCCACGCTTTGTCTTAATGATCGTGATTGATGAGCCGGTGAAAAGATTTATTCCAGGCGTTGGAAAAAATCAGATGGGCGGCGTCTGTGCAGCTCCCGTCTTTCGCCTGATTGGCGAGCGGGCCCTTGCGTATTTGGGTGTTGAACCCGATGACCCATACGGCTACCCCAAAGGCGATCCGCGCCACGATGCGAAGAAGGCGGATCTGGCCGACGAAATTCAGGGGCTACTGAGATTGAATCAAGCGTGGAATGGCGGAGGTTAAGACCTCGTCTTCACTTCACTTCCGAAAGCCGGGTCTGGGGGCGCATGATCAGGAAAAAACGGCTCATCAAAACGCCTGTGTACTGAGTTCCCAGCACGGTTCCAGCAGAAGACAATTGAATTAAACCGATCCCATTTGATTTTAGAATACGACCTCAGTTGCTCTGGGCTAGAATCTAAGCACGATAGCTCAATTGGCTCATCAACAGACAACTTCAAATGCTTCTTGTCCCATCTACTTTCTGGAATACGTGCCCAAATATACTCGATGTTTAAAGTAGGGGAATACGGATCCACATGACTTAGCTCCACCTGAACAATCCAAGGGTCCCCTTCCCGGGCTTTTTCTGCTCCTTTTTGTAAATCCAGTATTAGTTTAATCTGCAGCTCAAGCTCGTTACCAAGGCAAAAACGACGCATATACGCTGCATCAAAAGTAATTCGTCTGAGAATCTCTCTCTTAATGGAAAATATCTTCTCGAAGAAAATACTCTCCATGCCTTCATGCGTCATAGGAAGAACTATGGTGTGAAATGCGGTATTTGGCCCAAGCCACTCTGCGCCCACAAGAGCATTTAAACTAGAAGATGCGGAATTTACCCCAAACCACTCTACCGTATTATTTGCGAGATGAGGGGAATTGTCAGAAACAATATCAAATATCTGCTTCTGACGCTCTTTTCCAATATCATCGACGATCGACTCCGGGCGTTGTGGCGCTATCTCTTCTCTCATAGATCCCAATCCCAATTCTGGTAGTAACGGACGACTTTTCACACCTGGATCTTTCATCTGTGAGAATAGCTGCTCTAAGTCATTGCGGTCTGCCGGACTCTGCGGAAGATGCTGCCGGGCTTTAAAAACCCACGTATCCATCTCTCGATTCCGTTTGTAAATAAAATAAATCAGAGTGCCAGCAGAGCCGACTCCTATTACAGCACCTACCAGACATAAACTAATAGGCAGAATCCCTGTTGCTCCTAAAACAACAAGGGTAAGCCCCCCTAATAAAACAATGATCGGAATAACTATACGAGCAGCTCTTGAGATACGAGCAGCTTTAGAAACAGGATCAAAAATTTCACCTATATACTTCTGGTCTGGACGTAAAACTGGGCGTGTTAGTGACATAATTAATCCTTTTTAATAATCAATTGTAACATAAAAGATATTTATACAAAAGTAAAATTATTTTTTTACCAGAGCTCTTCAATGCAAAAGGTCAAGCCATAGATCCGCTCGGGGAATCCCTCGATGAGTTTTTCTGCACAGGCGCGCAATGTAGCACAAGAACCCATCAGATCATCGACAAGCAGAATCGTTTGACCGGACAAGTCGCGCGGCTCTTTCCAAAAAAAATTTTGAGTAGAGAGCTTTTTTCGCTGCTCAAAAGAGCGGCGCCTTTGTGGAAAGTCCCCTATCCGACGTCCAAGAAGCGTTAGAACGGGTCTCTCTAAGAGGTGCGCCACCTCCTCTGCAAGGAGCTGGCTGTGAGAAAAACCGCGCCGGAACGTGATGAAGCGCGATTCTGCCACTGGAACAATTGCGTCAGGAAAGGGAAGGTCGAGGTTGAGCCATTGCAAAACCATATAGGAAGCCAAGATCGTTTTGAGAGAAGATCTGCCAGAGAGAAACTGATCTAGAAGCTCTTTTGGCGCCCCTGTATAGGCAAAAGGTGCGACGATACGCCTGAGAAGCGCTCGGCGCTCTCTGCACGCTTCACAGACTCTTGTCTCATCAATTAATTGGGCCGAGCAAATCAGACAGCGTGTTTCTGGATCCAGAGGAATAAGTGTTCCGATACAGCTGTGGCAGAGCAGTGTGCGTTGGTCGAAAATCGGCTCTGTACACTGGATACAGAGTGCAGGAAAGAAAAGATGTGTCAGCGCTCCTTTAATAGACTTCTTTCGAAATTCCATTTGTTTATTAAAATTGCCTTTTTGGGAATCTGCGGCGCCAAATTTTTCGAACATGTGTTCACACATGCTCGAAAAATTTGGCGCCACATCTCCACAAAAAACATCAATTTTTCTAAACAAAGCGAATTTCGAAAGAAGTCTAATCTCTTTCCAGTCCATACTCTGGGTTGTCCACAGGGCCACGTACAGTTAAAGTGAAAAACTCGGCAAGTTTTAACAAAACATTCTGTTTAAAACGCAAATCTAGAGAGAGGTTGCCAGATAAATCCATAAAGGAGGGCTTTTTACTGGAAACAAAAAATTCAGAGCGTCTCCCTTCACTATAGGCGTTTTTCAAATCTGTAAAATGGACTGTGCCTTCTTTAATCTGATACGTAAGCTCGCCTGTCACCGGGGTCAACAGGCTCAAGTCAAGGCCAATATCGCGCATCCATTCCAGTGGAAGCTCCAAGAGAGAAGTCTCCTTTTTGAAAGAGTTTGTAAAGTGAAGTCTCCCCTTTCCTATAAAAGTTGACAGATCCGCTAAATTTCCTCTAAGCCCCTCTAGAGTCAGGTTGCGTATCGCAAATGGTTTTTCAACTTGCTGCGTCTTATCACTTTTTCTTAAACGACTTGGGACGAAGTTGTGCACAGAAAGTAGAGGGAGCTCGACAAGATACGTCTCGTCTTTTGTTTTTTTTATTTTCAGCTCTTTTAGATCAAGCTGGATCCCAGCGTCTTTCACACGACACTCTTTCACATGCACAAGATCAGCACTCAGATCCATGTGCGCAGATAACTTTTCCAAGGTAAAGCCGTACAGATCACAGTAGCTCCCCAAAACGCGCCCCACAAAAGCCGACTTATTGGGCTCTTGTGTCTCATAGGTGAACTTTCCTTGCAGCTCATAACCTCTGCCAAGTTGTAGCTGTGCACATGTCTCTTGCACCTGTTTTGGGAAAAGAGGAAGTGCGCGTACAAAGTCGATCTGCAGCGTACCGACAAGGTCCAATTTTTCTCGTTTAAGGTCTGCGCGAATTCCAGAAAAAGAGCCGTTGATAGATTCAAGTTGTAAAGTATTATTGTTCGTTTTAAAAGACGATTTAAGTCCTGGGGTGCGTAGATCTTCTTGTAAAAGAAGCGATAAAGAAGGTTCCCCGTTTTGATCCAGAAGAAGCTGCGTATAAAATCTTCGCGATGCGTAATCTGTACCGCATTGAAGAGAGAAGAGTTTGTCCTCATAAGAAATTTTCCACTCGCTGAAAGTCAAGGGACGATCCGCAATGTAACAGACCGCATCTTGGAAATAAAGCTTACAACTCAAATTTGTCCCTTGCACAAATTCACCGCTTCCACAAAGAGGAGCCACGCGGATCGTCTGCAGAAAATCTGGCAAAAGATGCGTTGCGCAAGAAGGTAAAAGTTCGAACTGAAACTCTTGACCTTTAAGCCAAACTGTTCCTAAAAGCTCCCCTTCTTTGGACTTAAGTCTCCATTCCGTGTTACCAAGAGTCACTCCTGTAGAGGGGTCAAGTTTCAGATCGATCTTGTCACTCTCTATTTTGATCTGACCTTTAGGAAGTTGTGCAAGGCAAGAGAGTCTTGCATCGCAAGAAAAGTTGTCTTGTAGAAAAATATCTCCCGCAAGATGAAGGTCTACGTCTTGATTTGTGAGACGACAGTATGGGACATGAAAAAGATTCTCGTTCTGCTCAAGTTCTGCACAACCTGTCCAATCCTCGATCTGTAACTTCTCTACCTTCCATAACTTGTCTGCATAATCCAGGTGCAATTCCACGTCCCCAATTAGTCGGTTGTTGTGTGTTAGGTTGTGACTTGAAGCATCGATTAGAAAGTGCCCCTCTTCAAAATGGAGCTGACTCTCAAAACTTCCTGACAAACGCTCTGCCTGGGGAAGGGTTATGCCAAAAAACTGAAAAATGGCACCAGATTGATCCATGCTGATGTGCGCCGCACAGTGTGCAGAATGAAGGGAGAAGTTTGGATAAAATGTGCAGTTAAAGAGTGTCGGAGTTATGTTAAAGAAGTTCGTTTGATCAAAGGTGCAAGAAAAGAGCCCCTCTTTTAAAGTAGCACTCCCCTCAAAGCTTCCCACATCCTTAATCTCGGCATCAAACGCCACAGAGTCTGGGGTATACTGGATTGTCGCAGCAATTACTTCTAATTTTTTCCCATGGGCAAAAAGATCTGTGCTTAAGTCTTTTACACACAAAGAAACAGTTTCTGGATCAAAAAAAAAGTCAGTCCCAAGCGCCTCTAGACGACACTCCTCTGACAAAACAGCTCTTCCATCAGAAAGGGATCCTTGCACAACACCATCTGTAAATTCTAGGGTACCCACAAGATCCTGCAGTTCAAGATCCTCTTGCAACAATCGACTCTTTGTCAGGGGTAAAGAGGCACGTACACTTCCTTCTGTCCAGTCATAAGATAACTCTCCTTCCTTAAAGAATAGTCGCGTATCTTCCCTCTTTAGCTCCAGATCCTCGCCAGAAAAAGAGAGTATCACAGAATCTGCATCCAGAGATCCGACAACTGCAAGATCTTTAAAACAGTGTAACGTCAGATCAAATCGTTCGAGCAACGGACCATACAGATCAGAAGAGACGTTGTCTGAAAAAAAAGATAACCGCTTTTCATGACACGGCAGATCAAACGTAAAGTTTGTGGCATCGACCTGTGCACTCCCAGAAGACGCATACCCATCCCTCTGTTTTTCAATGTGTGCCGTAACAGAGAAATCGGCTAATTGAAACGGACACTCTTGTTGTACAAAAAACAGATCAGAACCTCTTAACTCTGCCGTGCATCGCTTAAATCGATGCTCCTCATCTAGACAAATCAGCGCTTCAAACTCGACCACTCCTTCAACACTTTCTAATGAAAGATCCGCACAAAAAAACTGACCAATCTGCAATAGAAACGGCGCCTCGATCTGGGGCGTCTTGAGTCTCAATTCTTTTTTTTCGATTGTACAAGACAAGATCTTTGTCCCATAAAAAAATTCTAGAACCGACACACTTCCCTTTTGAGACAACGAAAAAAGAAGGGGCTCCTCTAAAGCTTCTGAGCAGTAGAGCTTCCCCCCTCGAACCTCAAGGTGACAGTTCGACAAAAACCAGAGCAGCTCGTCCGGATCAAAAGCCTCTTTCCCTCCACCAAGCCTCACTTCTGGACGGACAAGGGTCAAGTTCGGAACAATCCGCCACTGATCTACAGAAAAATGAACAACGACTCGATCCACGCTCAGGGTCTGATACTTGACCCGATCAAGGAGAAGCGCCCCCGACTGAAAGCGACTCTTCTCATACAAGACCTGATCATCGATACAATAAAAAAGTACCGCTTTAACGAAAAGATCAGAAATCGGCTCTTTAAATAAAAAAAGAGCGCCACATAAAGAGAAAGAAAGCAGTAAGCGGTAAAAAAAATTCCGCATGGAACAGACTAATTATTTGTCAGGCGCGCGTACTCATCACGAGACAAAAGAGCGTCGCGCTCATCAAAATTTGTCAGACGAATTTTATAGAGCCAGCCCTCTGTCTCTGGAGCGACATTAATCTTCTCAGACTCTGCAGCAAGCGCCTGATTAATCTCTACAACGACGCCGGATACCGGAGAGTAGATATCCGCTGCAGCTTTTGTCGACTCAAGAACGGCAATCTCCTCACCAAGCTTCACCTCTCGGCCAACTGCTGGCAATTCAATATAAACAATCTCGCCGAGCTCCTCTTGCGCATAGCGTGTAATCCCAACAACTCCATGCCCATCTTCTGAAAGAAGAATCCATTCGTGAGAATCTGTAAATTTCATCCTACGCTCCTATTTTTTTAGGTATAAAGTAGCCCATAAATCAGGCTGTCTCTCTAATGTATATTCTTGTGAGGAGAGCGCAAAGTGTTGTGCCCTCTTTCCTTTTCGATTGATGCGATAGGTAAATCCCAATCGATCAAAACTTGACGGATCAAACCCATAGAGGGCTTCTTTTGCAATCTCAATCAGAACCTGATATGTGCCAGGGCGGGTATGCGTGGTGACGGTGACCTGATCTTGTCTTGCAAGAGGCCGTAGCTCTTCTGTTCGCAATAAGGTCAACTCCTGAAATATACCCAAATGACTTAAAAAGTCGGTTTTTGACATCGTCGGGCAGCCACCAAATTTGCTCCCACCTCCATCGCTAAACTTTTTAAGTTTAGCGATGGAGGTGTCGGCTTCGCCTGACCAAATTTGGGGCGCCTTCTTGTCAAATTCCCGACTTTTCAAATCATTTGGGTATAAAATCCCTTCTACGGCCTCTGGTAAAATTAAAAAATGGTGGCAGAATCTTGTAGCCACACCAGATTCGACATCGCGCGTATCGATAAAGAGCTCAATCGCATCCCCATTTTTATAGTCGGGATAAGAGGCTCCACAAAGCGGCTGATCGACATGAACATCGATCAAAAGCCCCTCTTCATTCCACGCCATAAAGAGTTCAGCAAAACGCTCTTCATTCAGAAGCTCTGAGGTGTCGGGGAGTTTAAACGAGCGCCGGAGCAATTTACCCGGAAACTTCAGCGCGTGAGGGACCTCCCACGAGATATCAAAAAACTGAATTGGCAAAAGAGGCTCAAGTTCTTCTAGCACACAACTCCAAAAGGTCATGCATCAACCCTCTCTGCGCATCGATTGAAAGAGGGTCTCTCTCTGCAATCTTTGACTCTCCAAGGGACGGCGATACTCTCTGTTTTTTGACTTGATAAAAGAAGGGGTCTCCCTCTCGACCCTCAAGTGGTGAAAAACTCCCCTCTTCAAGAGCAAAAACCTTCTCCTTGTCAAAAGGGGATAGGCCGGCTCGCGTGACTTCTTGTTCGCTCTTGACAAGAGAGAGTTGACGACGCAACGGATCTGTCTCGAGAGGTGAAAAGAGGTGGAGAACTAAAGAGTCAGCCTTTTTTTCAATCTCTCTATAAATCTTCTCTAAATGCGGAACAAAACGCACCCGAGCGTACTGATCTAGATCTTCATATTTTCCCAAGTTTCGCAGTAATTTCGAATAGAGGCGCGCTCCGATCTCATCCCTCACCTCTTCATAGGGTCTATATCCTGCCTCTGTTTTAAAAGGTGCTGGGTCTTGTTTGCGCACGCTCGGATAAGCAGATTCTAATACCCGATCTAGAAGAAGATCCAGAGCCCCATTTTTTTCTGCATCGCGAAATGAGAAAATTTCTTTTGGATGCCCTTCTTCTTTGATCTCCATGCGGTAATACGTCTTACCATCTTCTGTAAAGAATTTTAAAGCCTCTCTATTTTGAAGCAGCTTAAGAAAAAAAGGTGTTGAGACAGAATCAAAAACAGGCGCATTTCCAGAAGAACTGATCAGAAGGCGTTTTGAGTGTCCAGTCTTTGCTTGAAGTGCTTTAAAAAGCCGCTCCGGATGACGCTCCATCATGATAGCGCACGCTCTAGCATCGACCTCTCTACGCTCTGCATTGTCTAATGATTCAAGTGCTGCAAAACGCTCCGCGCGGGTGAGTGTTGAGGGTAATGCGGCAGATTCTTTTTGCACAAGAGCGTAACCCACCTCATCTAGTTCCCAGCCCCAGATCTCCTCAAGAGAGAATGCATGCGCAACTTCGTCTGTTGTCACAGAAGCAGTATCTGCCACAACTGTTCGATAGACAAGTTCTGGAGCCTCTTTTTCCACAAGAAGTGGTGAGAGCGAAAGAGTTGGTAGCTCTGCGTTACTGATCTGTTTCCCAGAGACTGCTTCTAAATAGACCTGAAATTTTAAAAGGTCCCGAAAAGAGGTGAGTTTCACATCAGGCGCCATACGATACAACTCAAGCTGGACGCTCTGATGTGCATAAGAAGAGAATGACGCTGTTGTTAATGAATCAATAAAAATCGTATTGCCGACCTCTTGAAAGAGTCTGCGGAAAAGCATGACCTTCTGCCACATTTTAATCGTTCGCTTCTCACCCAGGCCTGAACGCTGTGCGAGTGTACTTAATAAAGCCCCAGACTCCTTATAAGAGATCTCTTGTGCTTCTTTAAGGCGAAAAACAAGATCAGCAAGCGCCTCTTCATAAGAGACATTGTAGCCTTTAGATTCAGCAACAATCGACGCATTGATGAGAAGTTCTGCTGTCAACTCTAAAAATCTGTGTCCAAACCACTCTTCTAGTGTATGAAAGCCAAAGAGATGAAAGTCGCGCTGCTGTAAATACGGGTCTTGAGCTGTTTGAGATGAACGCTTTTGCCCAAAACCAATAATCTGTCGCACAAGTTCTGGAGAAAAACGCTCCTGCTGTAGATAGAGTTTAGAGAGAAGATCAAAACTCTTTTCACAGCTATAATCTGTAGATTGAATCTTTTGATAATTGTTAAAAAGTTCCGGATGAAACTCTCTCCAAACTGCCTCTTGCGATAGTTCTTTCACCTCAGGATGAACATAGGGAGTAAAATTGCGCGCACGAGAGAGAGAAAACTGCAACTCTTGGAGTATCTCATCTTGATACCGCTCCACAATCATTGTCCCCATTCCCGTCTCTAGAAGATCCTGGGCAATGAAGCGATCATTTAAAAGAGGATCGCCCTGAAAAAAATGGACCATTGTCATCACATCACTACGTAAAATCGCAGAACCATCGATCGCCTTTCCAATTACAGGATCTGGATCCTGTGACGACTGCAACGAGTTACTCACTCCAAAAAAGAGAAAAGAACTAATTGTTAAGCTCGCAGTGACTAGCAAAAATGCGCGCTGATGTTTTCTAAATAATCCCATCATATTAATATGCCTTTGCAAAAATGACTCTTCTCTGACTTTTTTTCCCACTAATCACACAATGCCCCTCTTCATGAGGCGCGTTGAGAGGGATACAGCGAATCGTAACATTCAGATCACGTTTCACAATCTCCTCAACATCTTCTTCTCCACTCCAATGACATAGAGCAAAGCCGCCATGAATTTCCGGCGTCTCACGATTTTTTGAAGTGAAAAATGCGTAAAATTCTTCTTTCGTATCAATACGTCGCAGATGCGCATCGCGAAAAGCTACAGCTTTGGTATACATCCTCTCCTGTAGTGCGTCAAGCTCTGCCAAAAACTCCGAAACTAGCTGGGGGCGCGTAAAGACTTTTTTCTCTTTATGTGGGCGGTCTCGGAGCATCAATCCCAGATTCCCCTCTGCTATATCGCGCGGGCCAATCTCTAACCGACACGGAACCCCTTTGCGGATCCACGACCAGCTCTTATCGCCACCACGCATATCGCGCTCATCCACAACAACGGTTATCTTTTTTCCATGATACTCTAAATGACGCAACTCAAAAGCAAGAGAGTGGCAATAAGCAATGACATCTAAACGCGTCTCCTCCTTATGAACGATGGGGATGATCACAAGATGTGCCGATGCAATGCGCGGCGGCAAGACAAGCCCATCATCATCGCTATGGGTCATGACAAGACCTCCAATGAGACGCGTTGTCACTCCCCAGGATGTTGTCCACGCATAGCTCAAAGTCCCCTCTTTATCGTTAAACTGGATCTTTGATGCTTTAGCAAAATTTTGTCCTAAAAAGTGAGAGGTCCCACACTGCAACGCTTTGCGATCTTGCATCATTCCCTCAATACAGTAAGTTGTCACAGCTCCAGGGAACTTTTCACTTTCACTCTTGATTCCCGCAATGACGGGCATAGCAAGACAATTGTGGGCAAATTTCTCATAAATCATGAGCATGCGCATCGTCTCTTCCTTAGCCTCAGTTTCCGTCTCATGCGCTGTATGACCCTCTTGCCACAAAAACTCCGTTGTGCGTAAAAAAAGACGCGTGCGCATCTCCCAACGAACGACATTTGCCCACTGATTGATCAGAAGGGGCAAGTCGCGATACGACTTAACCCACTGAGCAAACATCTCTCCCACAATCGTTTCAGAAGTTGGTCGAATAATCAGCGGCTCTTCTAAAGGAGAGGCAGGGATCAATTTTCCATCTTTACCAAGCTCTAGGCGATGGTGGGTGACAACCGCACACTCTTTAGCAAAGCCTTCAACGTGCGCCGCCTCCTTTTCCAAAAAGCTAAGAGGAATAAAAAGAGGAAAATAGGCGTTTTGATGGCCCGTCTCTTTAAAGACGCGATCTAAAATTGCCTGAATATTTTCCCAAAGGGCATAACCCCAGGGTTTGATCACCATACAACCACGTACAGGCGCATGTTCTGCTAAATCTTCAATGACTTTCTGATACCAGTCTGAGTAATTCTCTTCTCGATTCGGATGATTCATGTATACCTTAAAAATGTCTGTTGCAGCAGCTGTGCAAGTCTGCGTCTTGCCTCTACTAATTCAGAGGGGTCTTTTAAAAGAGCATATGTGCTCTGTTGCATCGCCTCAACAATACCAGTTCCTGGCAATAAAATCTCCTCAAGAAATGCAACATCTGGCATCAGAAGAGCAATAGTTCCTTGATGCAAAAAACCGTCGCGGGTCTGTCTCTGCGCTGCTCCCGCAATTTTTTTCCCTCCAACCATCAGATCATATTTCGTTGGCCGTGCCATACAAAAATGGGAAGAGGCTGGACTTTGTGCGCACGCATCTACAGGTGTTAAGACAAGTTCTTCTTTAGTCTGTAAAAATTGAGCGACTGCTTGCAATACAGCCTCATTAACAAAAGCGTAATTATCAAGACTGTTTTTAGAATAGGCAGAGTGAGTTGCCGGTACAAGAACAGAAAATGCTAAATCCCACAGGTGAAAGACCATCCCACCGCCTGTTGGGCGTAGAGCAAGTCTTAGCCCCTTCTCTCTTACTTTTTCTAAATTAAGGAAACACTCTTTCTTAAAAAAATAGCCATAAGTCGCGCTCGGACCTTCCCATTCATATAGGTGCAGAATCGGGTCAGAAGTCTCCTTCAGCCGAAGAAGAAGTTCGGCATCTTTTTCCATAATCGCCTCTGCAGGAGAGGATTCTGAGTAAATTACGCGCCACATAGGAGCCAATGATACATTTTTTACGGATTTTAATTAAATAAATTATTTGCTTTACAAACTTTAGCCGATTTGCCAAAAAAGGGAAAAGCTTTTACAATTGTTTTAGGGGGAAAAAGGCATGTTTGACAAGTTTACAAATCGCGCCAAACAAGTGGTGAAACTGGCCAAAAAAGAGGCTCAGAGACTCAACCATAATTACCTAGGCACAGAACACGTCCTTCTAGGGCTCCTCAAACTCGGCCAAGGCATTGCAGTCAATGTCTTGCGCAATCTAAACCTCGATTACGACACTGTGCGTACAGAAGTTGAGCGGATCGTTGGATTTGGCCCAGAGATTCAAGTCTATGGGGATCCTGCCCTGACCGGGAAAGTGAAAAAGGTTTTTGAATTTTCCAACGAAGAGGCCACAGCTCTAAACCACAACTACGTTGGCACAGAACACCTTCTTTTAGCTCTTTTGCGCCAGCCAGATGGCGTTGCAGCTCAAGTCCTAGAAAACCTCGGCGTTAACCTAAAAGAGGTGCGTAGAGAGGTTCTCAAAGAGCTTGAGACATTTAATTTACAATTACCTCCCATCGGCATTAGCAACACCAGCTCTTCGATGGGCGGAACAAAAAGCTCTCCAGAACGACCTGGTAGCTTAGAGAAGATGCCGGCCCTTAAAGCCTATGGACACGACCTAACAGAACTGTGTCGTGAAGGAAAACTCGATCCTGTAATTGGGAGAAAAGAGGAAGTTGAGCGGCTCATCTTAATCTTATGCCGCAGACGCAAAAACAATCCGGTTTTGATTGGAGAGGCAGGAGTTGGAAAAACGGCTATCGTAGAAGGCCTTGCTCACGCGATTGTTAAAGGAGAGGTTCCTGATCATTTAGCAAAAAAGAAGCTCATCTCACTTGACCTAACCTTGATGATTGCAGGGACAAAATATCGCGGTCAATTTGAAGAACGCATTAAAGCTGTGATGGATGAGATCAAAAAAAATGGCAACATCCTCCTCTTTATTGACGAGATTCACACGATTGTCGGAGCCGGAGCTGCCGAAGGGGCAATCGACGCCTCTAACATCCTAAAACCGTCTCTTTCACGCGGAGAGATTCAATGTATTGGCGCGACAACACTTGATGAGTATCGCAAACACATCGAAAAAGATGCGGCCCTCGAGCGTAGGTTCCAAAAGATCCTCATTGCACCGCCCGCTCTTGAAGATACAATCACCATTTTACACGGGCTCAAACCCAAGTATGAGGAGCACCACAAGTGCGTCTATACAGATGCTGCAATAAAAGCTGCTGCCTACTTATCGGATCGGTATATTACGGGAAGATTTCTTCCTGATAAAGCAATCGATCTCCTCGATGAGGCCGGTGCCAAAGCGCGCATTGCAACGATGAGACAGCCACCGGATATCAGCAAAGCAGAAGTGGAAATTGAAGAGGCGCGCCTTGCCAAAGAAGATGCGATCTCCAACCAAGACTATGAAAAAGCAGCACACCTGCGCGATGCTGAGAAAAAATTGCGCGATAAGCTCCAGGTCATGCGGACAGAGTGGGAGTCGAGCCATGAAGAGCATCAGGTTGTTGTCGACGAAGAAGAGGTGGCGAGTATTGTCGCCAAGCAGACAGGAATTCCACTGACACGGCTGACCGAAGGTGAGACAACAAAAGTCCTCAAAATGGAAGAGAGCCTTAAAGAGGTGATCATCGGCCAAGATGATGCTTTAAGCACTGTTTGTCGTGCGATTCGTAGAAGTCGCGCTGACATCAAAGACCCTAATCGCCCAATCGGAGCCTTCCTTTTTCTTGGCCCAACAGGTGTTGGTAAGACGCTTCTTGCTAAACAGCTTGCAATCCAGATGTTTGGTGGAGAAGATTCCCTCATCCAAGTCGACATGTCTGAATACATGGAGAAATTTGCGATCAGCCGTATGACGGGATCGCCTCCAGGTTATGTCGGTCATGATGAAGGAGGCCAGCTCACAGAACAGGTCCGACAAAGACCTTACTGCGTGGTTCTTTTTGATGAGGTGGAAAAAGCCCACCCAGATGTGATGAACCTCTTACTCCAAATTTTGGAGGAAGGACGCCTCACAGACTCTTTTGGCCGCAAAATTGACTTCCGCAATACGATCATTATCATGACATCGAACTTGGGTGCTGATTTAATCAGACGCTCAACCGAGGTCGGTTTTGGAGCTCAAGAAGGAGTTCTTGATTATAAAAAGATGCAAGAACAGATCGAATCGTCGGTAAAAAAACATTTTAAACCGGAATTCATCAACCGTATTGATGGCGTCGTCATCTTTAAAACTCTTGACAAGGAACAGCTCCATAAAGTTGTCTCTTTGGAAGTGAAAAAAATGACAAAACGTCTTGAGCGCAAACAGATCCATATTACCCTTGATCAAAAAGCGCAAGACTTCCTCGTCAGTAAAGGCTTCCAGCCTGAGATGGGAGCGCGTCCACTGCGCCGTATCATCGAGCGGTACTTGGAAGACCCCCTCGCCGAGAAGCTCCTGCAGAATCCCGGTCAAGGTGGGGCGTGGAATGTGACCGAGCAAGATGGAAAGATCGTCTTTATCAATCAAGATCCGTCTTTGCAAGATGAGAAAGAGAATCTCGCCATTCCAGGACATAAAGGGAAATGAAGTATCAGTTTATAGCATCTCTTCTGCTGATTGGATCTATTGCGACCTACGCTGTGACAAAAAAAGAGCATCGCACACTCCTCATTACGGGGTGTGCGCGCAGTGGGACCACCTACATCGCTAAAGTTCTGCAACAATCAGGACTTGAAATAGGCCATGAGAAGATGCAACGCGATGGGGTAGCCGCTTGGCAATTTGCAGCAAATCCCGTAGGCGTCAAAAGAGGTGTTAACTTAAATAAAACAGAGTTTGATCACACCTTTCATCAAGTACGCCACCCCCTTAAGGTCATCTCTTCTGTCTTTGTCACAGAAAATCGCCACTCATGGAATTATATTCTCAAACAGGTTCCTGAAATCAAAATTCAAGATTCTCATCTGGTTAAATGCGCCAAGTACTGGTATTACTGGAACCTTAAAGCTGAACAAAAAGCTGAGTGGACCTATCGCATAGAGGATCTGGACAAGATATGGGATACGTTCCAAGAGCGCCTAGGGGAAAAGATAGCGAAAAACGCCCTTGCTCTGGTACCGAAAAATTCCAACACAGCAGGTAGCAAGGTCAAAGAATTTACCTGGGAAGATCTCAAGCGCGAACTGCCCTCCGACCTCTTTGAAAAGATCCAAGCCCTTGCCCAAAAATACGGCTACACGCTCTAGGATCTAGCGCGCAAGGCGTTTAAAATAACTACCGCGTCGAGCACCTCTTGCAGGAGCGCGCCAATCGCCGGTGGAATGTAGCCGTAGGCGGCAATCAGCATCAAGATCAGACTGCATCCCATGCCGACGTAGATACTCTCGCGTGCAATATAAAGCATCCGCCGTCCAATCTCAATAAGATCCCCAACCCGCGTCAGATCATCGACAAGCAAGACAACGTCTGCTGCCTCTGCAGAGACGGCAGTGCCATGGGCGCCCATAGCAACGCCAACTGTCGCTGTTGCAAGCGCCGGCGCATCATTAATCCCATCACCTACCATCACAACGGATGTGAACCGTTTTTTAAGATTCTGAATAAAGGCAACTTTCTGCTCAGGAAGCAATTCTGCTGTCACCTCTTTAATCCCCGCCTCCTCCGCAATTACCTGTGCGTTGGGGCTCCCGTCACCTGTAATCATCGCTACCATCTTAATGCCAAGCGTTTTAAGACGTGCGATCACAAGGTGCGCTTCAGGACGCAACTTGTCGGTAAAAAGAATTTCACCAGCGGGCTTTTCATTAACAACGATGAAAGCTGAGAGGCTCCCCTTTGCGTGCGTATGAGCATGCTCTTTATTTTCAACAAAAGGACGAGAGCCGATGCGCACCTCATCCTCTCCCAAATAACCCATAACACCCTTGCCTGGAACCTCTCGGAAGTTCGTTGGCAAGACAAGTTTTTCAAACTGCTCCCTCCCTTTTTTGACAATCGCCTGTGCCACCGTATGGGAGGAGAGCTGCTCTAGGCTTGCGGCTTTATATAAAAGCTCATTGGAAGTGTAGCCGTTAATCGGAATGACCTCTTCCACAAAAGGAGTCCCAAAAGTCAATGTTCCTGTCTTGTCAAAAACAATACAATCAGCTCTCCCCACCTGTTCAATCGCACTGCCCGTTTTCACGATAATCCCACGCAACGCAGCCCGATTCATCGCTGTCAAAACAGCCACAGGAACTGCTAAAATCAGCGGGCACGGAGTGGCTACAACAAAAACAGAAAGAATCGTCGTTCTGTCACCTGTAATAAAATAGCCCATCGCAGCAACAAGAAGAGCAAGCGGCGTAAAAAATTGCGCATACCGATCCGCCATGCGTTGAATCGGTGCTTTTTCATTCTGAGCGCGCAGAACAAGAGCCACAATCTTCGCATACTGGCTCTGACTTGCTACCCGATCGGCTCTCATCTCAAAGGCATCTCCGACATTAACACTTCCGCTCATGAGCATCTCACCAACACCTTTTACGCGTGCAAGTGGTTCCCCCGTGATGGCAGACTCATCAATGAAAGCGCGTCCCTCGGTAATTGTCCCATCTAATGGAACAAGGTCGCCGGGACGTACAATTAAAATCTCTCCAACCTGGATCTCCTCGACATGCACCTCTTGGAGTTGCCCCTCTTTTTTGCGTCGTGCAATTTTTGGCGCTCGCTCCATCAGCTGCTTGATGGAAAATGAAGCCCGATTAAGTCCATACCGCTCAAGAGCCTCTCCTCCTGATTGCATGAGCACAATAATCACACCGGGAAACGCCTCATTCATTAAAAGAGCTGTGATGATGGAGAGCATGGCAAGAATATCTGTGGCAAATTTCCCTTGAAGCATCCCACGCAGCGTCTTGTAGACAAGCGGTGCTCCCCCGACAATCAGTGTCACAAGAAAGAGGTATTCTGCAACTTCTGGCCTATTGAAAATCAAACGCAGGCTGCTTCCTATAATGAGCCCGCAAAAGACAAGACAAAAGAGCCAGTTATTCGTGATTTTTTTTAACATAGAGGTTACAATAGAGTGATGATACGCTGTACGTTAATCCTTCTCCTATTTATCGGTAGCTACCTTTTCTTACAACATAAGAGCCAAGGATTTCGCTACAGCCACGTTCTTTCTTCTGAAGGAAAAAGCGAAGGCATTGTTGCTGGTTCTTGTGAGAAGCTTCTAGATCAGCGCTTTACTTATCTGAAAAAGGGGTCGACAAGTTACGTCTTTGTTGGGGAAGACAAAAAGACAATTCTGAAACTCTTCAACCACACCATGTCGCTACAGAATGTCTTTGCAAGTGCCACGCGTGCCTACCTGCAGATTAAAGATGAGACAGGGCTCCTCTACCTTCATCTTGGAGAGACTCAGAATCTGAATAAACGCGTCACGATCTACGATCCGCTTGGGATCCCTTACCAGCTCGACTTAGATAAAGTCGATTTTCTGCTACAGAAAAGGGCCACCTCGATTTGCCGGGCCATTAAAGAGTCTATGGAACAGGATGAGGTAGAAAACGCGAAAAGGATTATCGCGCAACTATTAGAGACAATGGAATTGTGCTACAGTAAAGGTCTTGTCGATACAGATGATGCGGTAAAGCGCAATTATGGGGTGGCGAGTGGCAAGGTCATTGCGCTCGACGTCGGAGCTTTTCGCCCAGTAGATCAAGTCGAAAACTCCACCTACCAAACAGCCCTTCTTCAGCTCTGGCTTGAGAAGCACTACCCGGAACTTGCTTCTTGTTTGCAGATGAGAAAAGAGCTGCAGAAACAAGATCCCTCTAAAAACCTATCCCAGTATTGACACACAAAAAATCAAAAAACAGACTCTCTAGAGCATAGCTCCATGAGCTTTTTCTATTGACTAGTTGGAACTATCTTGTTATATTTTAGTATATTATGAATAAAAAAGTTGTTGTCGGAATGTCTGGTGGGGTCGATTCTGCAGTCTCTGCCCTGCTCCTTAAAGAGCAAGGGTATGAGATCATCGCTCTTTTCATGAAAAATTGGGAAGAAAAGGATGGCTCTGGAATGTGCCAGTCAACCCAAGACTTTGAAGATGTTGCGCGCGTATGTGGACTCCTGGATATTCCTTATCATACAATCAATTTTGTTCAAGAGTACTGGGACTCTGTCTTCGGCAATTTTTTAGAAGAGCTAAAGTGCGGTTACACCCCCAATCCCGACATTTTGTGTAATAGAGAGATCAAATTCAAACATTTTTTTAATAAGACTCTTTCTTTAGGCGCGGATTTTCTAGCAACAGGTCACTATGCACAGATTAACGGCGCTCGTCTATTAAAAGGAGCAGATCCCAATAAAGATCAGAGCTATTTTATCTACACCCTAAAAAAAGAGAAACTTCCTAAAATCCTCTTCCCCATCGGGGGACTTAAAAAATCGGAGGTGCGCGCTATTGCTCGAGCCCATGGGCTTCCAGTTTCTGATAAACGCGATAGCACTGGCATCTGTTTTATCGGCAAGCGCGATTTTAAAGAGTTTATCAGCCACTACATCCCTTTCCACAAAGGGATCATCGAAGATGTCGATGGAAAGGTTCTAGGTGAACATGATGGTGTTGCCTACTACACACTAGGACAGCGTAAGGGACTGGGCATTGGCGGCCCCGGCGACGCCTGGTTTGTCACGGCAAAAGATCCAGAGCGCAATGTCATCACCTTAGCTCAAGGAGACGACCACCCCTCCTTATATAGGCAAGAGATTGAAGCGACAGACCTTTCTTGGGTAGGGGAACCGCCAAGTGAGTTGCCTTACGCGTGCAGAGCTAAAATCCGGTACAGACAGGCCGATCAACCCTGTTTCATCACACATATTGAAAACGATTTTCTACGTGTCCGTTTTGTCACACCTCAACGCGCCGTCACCCCACGACAATCGATCGTCTTTTATCAAGGGGAGGAATGTTTAGGCGGCGGACTAATTAAGGCGTAGTCCCAGCCGGATAAATGGAGATATGGGGGCTCACTTTCCATTCTTCAAGAAGAGGAGTTAGTAAACGCCAGGCTGACATCTGCTCCTCACTGTGAACAAAAGAGCTCTTTTCTCCCTTTATAGCATCGACGATCAACTTTTGATAAGCTTCTGTATAGAGATGTGGCTCAAATGAGAAGTGAGCACCCCCTTCAAAAAAAATCGCAGGATGTGGCTGAATGCGGATATGAAGCTTCTGTTTTGACTTAAAATAAACGACAACCTCTGTTAACTGAGAAGGAAGTCGCTTTCCTGCCTGGATTCTAAAAGGAACCCCTTTCCAGCGCTCATTATCAATAAAAAGCGTCGCTGCACAATACGTTTCGACCCTCGAGGTTATAGGAACTCCCTCTTCATCTCTATAGCCTAGCACTTTCTGGCCTTTGATCTCTCCGGGACCATATTGCCCTCGCATCACAGATCCCAGATCCAGAGGGTTAATCGCATCTAGAACCTTAATCTTCTCCGCTACACGGTCCCCATCAACTTCCATAGCGACAAGGGAGAGGAGCTGCATGAGGTGATTTTGAACAATGTCGCGCACAAGTCCCGTCTCTTCCCAAAATTGAGCCCGCGATCCAATACCAATCTCTTCGCTAATTGTAATCTCTACTCGATCAATGTGTTGGTTGTTCCATAAAGACTCCAACTTCCTTCCACGTCTAAAATCAGTCAGATTTTGGACCCCTTCTTTACCCAGATAATGGTCGATGCGATAAATTTGACTCTCATCGAGGTAGTGAGAAAGACTCTTTTGCAACGCAAGAGCTGAGGGCAAATCCGTTCCAAACGGCTTTTCAATCAGTAGCCGGGACCACTCTTTTTCCCCAGGGTTGTAGATCAGTTTGTGCTGATGCAACTTTTCGGCAATGAGGGAAAAATATTTAGGAGGTGTTGAGAGAAAAAAGAGGCGATTGCTTTTGGCTCCAAAATCTTTATCAATCTGATGGAGCAATTCAGAGAGTCGTTCATACCCAGCATCTTCATCAAAATCGCCTTGGGCATAATACATTTGAGATGAGACTTTTTTGCGAAAAGCCTCTTCGCTTTTTCTTGCCACGCCGACAAGAGCAAACTGTTTGGGCAGCTCTCCAGCTTGTGCCAGATGCTCAATGGCCGGGAGTATTTTCTTCGAAGTCAAGTCTCCTGTCGCCCCAAAAATCACCATGACCGTCGGCGCAGGCGTTTCTCTCTGCTGATCGGAAGCAAAAGCCCCGAGTGGGAACAAAAAAATGAGAAAAAATTTAACGATGAGCTTCATGGCCTACCAATTGACGCAGTTCTTCTTTTAATCCTTCTTGAAGCTCGCTCTAAGGGTAACTGTAGCTCCCATTTCGCCGGCAATTTTAGCAGCTTCTTGAGCCAGCTTTTTATTCACCGATTCGCTGCGCGTACTGAGCAGCTATACTAAACAAGATTCCAGCTATTAATAAATTTTTTATACAAACACCTTTTATCCAAATAATAATACCTTAACCCGCCATAAATTCACATTTAATTAATTATTTAAGACTTAGGAGCTTCGGGGGCTGGCCCCATTCCGAGATTGCGGTGGTAGGCGCCTTTGACGTGGTGCTCTTGCATGGTGCGCGCCCGTTTTAGGACAAGAAGGCCGCGCTCGACGTGATCTTTCATGTGTTTTTCAAAGACAAACTCCGAGCTCTTTTTTGTCTTAATCCCGTCGTTGTTCAACGGTAGATCGGAGATGAGCAGAAGCGCGCCGAGGGTAAATTTACGCTTATAACTTGCCGCAAAAAGCGTAGCACACTCCATCTCAATGGCTTGGGCTTTTGTCGCTTTTAATCGATTTTTGAATTCTTCGTTAAACTCCCAAAAACGGGTATTGGTCGTATAAGTAATCCCAATGTGGTAAAGCGCCTTTTCAAGCTCCATCACCTCAGTAACAGCTTTTTGCATCAAAAAGTTGGCAAGAGCTGGAACTTCTGCTGGAAAGTAGAAATCAGAGGTCCCCTCCCCACGAATACTGGCTACTGGAACTAAATAATCGCCGACCTGATATCTGCGGCGCAAGCCACCACACATGCCGAGCAGAAGACTTGTTTTGATGGGCAAAAATGAGCAGAGATCAATGACAAGAGCAGCAGCTGGCGATCCGATCTTGAAATCAAGAATGCTAACCCCTTCATCCGGTGCATGGGCCACCTTGAACATCGATCCCTCTTTAATAGGGACACCGCGTGTTCTAGAAAAATAGTCAACATAACGGGGAAAATTAGTGAGCAGCAGGTTTGATTGAAACTCAGAGACAAGTGAGCCTGAGTATCGTTCCAATGTGTCGTGAGCAAACTGCTCTTCGCGCAATTCTTCCTGCATAAGTATATCGTATCGACTCCTCAAAAAAAAGACAACTTATAGAAATTAAAAAATATTTTTTGATAAAAACATTTTTTTAAGTTAAGCTCTTGTTAAGAAAACAATAGGATTTTATGACCTCTTGCCTCATACCCCGCCTACCTTACGCTTTTGGCTGCTGGACCTGCATCTTAACCGCAGGCGCTCTTGGATCGATCGGCGTCTATTTCGTCAATTCAGCAGCGGGTATTGCCGGTATTACAGGCTTTGGCATCTCTGCCATCTGTTTAGGAGCGGCCACCTGCGTCTCTAGAAGTTACGCAGCAAGCCTTGCTGACGCACGCGAGATTCAGTCTTATGCGGGCATCAACGCGGAACTTAAAGAAGGGACAGGAAATATCGAGCTTGTTGTCAGCAAATTGACCCCTGACCTACAAGCTCTTGGCAAACTTGTTGCCGAGCTAAAGAGCAACAACACACAACTACGGGCAGAGATCCAAGAATTCGAAAAACAGAAACAAACTTCTATACTAGAAAAAGCCGCCCTTGAAAAAACTCTTGCTGAAGAAAAGCTGATATCCGGACAAATGCGCATAGCGACACAGGAGCTTCAAAATGCAACTACGGAAAGAAAAACAGATCTTAATACAGAAGCCGAACAACTCAAATCATCTGCCATTGAAATTGCTGCTTTAAAAACTTCCGAAGCTCAGTTAAAAATTAAAGCAGAGGCTCTTGAAGCTCAAGTCAAAAAAATCGAGACACTTGCAGCTGCTTGGCGCCAAGAGAGGGACAAAATTGCCGCTCTTGTTACAAACTTTTCTCAAGATACAGACTCTTTTTCATCACTTCAAACATCTTTAAATCAAACGCTTGAAAGTCATGATGCCTCATGGGAGGCTCAAATGAGAGAATTTCGAACGCTTCTCTCTGAAGAACAAGCAGCCACCCTTCAGCAGCGCATAAATTTTAATAGCACAGTCATAGAGCCCCTAAAAATAGAGATAGCCGACCTCGCCAAACTCTCAGACGCGTTTCACCAACATGAAGAAGCAACCGCTCACCAGAATCAAGAATCAGAACAGATCCAAACTCATGATCTAGAACTACAAAACAAGGCTGTAGAGCAGCTTGCTGCTGGAGCACACCTCTTGCACCCAACTATAACCGTTTAATTTAAGAGGTCAACATGGCAGCCACTACTCTTGTAACAGAAGCCGCTAGCAACGAAATCGCTCTGCAACCAATCTCTCGTTGCACAGAGACGACAGCTCTTATTATTCTTGCGGTTTCAGTTACTGCCATCGTCATCACTCTGATTCTATGGATCCCCGTTGGAATTGGAGTCTCATCAGCGGGAGCCTTGATCGCCACTATCGAATACATCTATCTGAGCCGAAAAAATCTAAAACTCTTCCAAGCGAGAAACGAAGAGCTAAAAACTCTCAATGGAACTTTGAGAGAGAATATAAAGGTAACTGGGGTGCTACAGAGCAGCGTCTCACAAATACGAGATACAGAACAAGAAGTTAGTCGACTTGTTCAAGAACGAACCGCTTTTGTTACAGAAGAAAAAAGATCTTTAGACACTCAATTGGCAAGTCTAAGGGAAGCAACAGCTACGCAGGAGAAGCAGTTTCAAGCGCAATTAAGAGCTAAACATACAGAGTTAGAAACTCAACAGCAACTACTTACACAACTCGACCAACAAAACAAACTAGAAGCCGCGCTCAGACTAGAGCAACAAGAACAAACTGCAAAAAAAGCAGGACTCCTTGAACAGTTAACAGCGGACAACACAAGATTATCAAAAGAAAATACAACATTAACTGAACAAATTTCTGAATTAAAAACAACAACATTAGCAGCGCAAGAGACAACCACAAAACTTTCTCAGGTAGAAGCAGCAGCTACTCGAACAGAAGCTGGGTTTAGAAAAATTAACAGCGAACTCCAGATCAGGCTTACACAAATTACTAAAGAACACGAAGAGATTCAACTAGATCTAAAGAAACAAAAGCAGACCGCCGCAGAAGCTGCAACTGCGCAAAAAAACTCCTTTGAAGAGACAACAGCCCAACTAAAGCAACAATTTGAGCGACTACACACAGAGACAGCTCAACTCCAAGCGCAGCTCAAACATGCAGAGGATCAATCAACTCTAATCAACAAGTTACAAACAGAGCTTACAAGCAAAAACGAGACCATCGAAAAACTTTTAGCCCAAAACGCAGAACTACAAAAACAACTCTCAAAATACTCTTGAGTCCCCCTAGACTTTTTTCTAGGTAGAGTGTATACTCCTGAATTTGCACATTTTACAGGAATTGTTTATGGCGTATGTCAGCACAAATGAGTTTAAGCAAGGGATCAAAATCGAAGTCGATGGCGAGCCATACACGATCATTACCAATGAGTTTGTTAAACCGGGAAAAGGCCAGCCCTTTAACCGAGTTAGAATCAAACATCTTAAAAGTGGTAAAACAATCGAGCGAACGTTCAAGTCAGGCGACCGTGTGGAAATTGCCGATGTTCTTGAGACGCGCATGCGCATGCTCTACAAAGAGGCCGATGCTGTTGTCTTTATGGACGATGTCAGCTTTGAGCAGATGACAATCCCTCTCTCTGTCATTGGGAGCGTCGATCAGTGGCTAATGGACGAGATCTCCTACGTGATCATCATCTACAAAGGTGAGCCGATCGAAGTGCAGCCTCCAACGTTCATGGAGATGAAGATCACAGAGACAGCGCCAGGTATACGCGGTGACTCATCAGGAAGGGTTTTGAAACCAGCTCTTACAGAGACCGGCGCCAAAATTCAAGTCCCGATCTTTATTGACGAGGGAGAGAAAATTAAAGTTGATACGCGCACAGGTGAATACGTCTCACGCGTCTAATGCAACTCTAAGGAGCCGCGCTGCCATGTTTACTAACGTGCGCGCCTTCTTTACTGAGCGCCAAGTTCTAGAGGTCGATTGTCCAGCTCTATCCCGAGCTTCCTCAATTGACCTCCATATCGATCCGATCACGGCAGGTGATGGATTTCTTCACACCTCCCCCGAATATGGAATGAAACGCCTCCTCGCTCAAGGCCTCGGCGACATTTATCAGCTCAGCCACGTCTTCCGCAAAGAAGAGCTCGGTCCCCTCCACAATCCAGAATTTACCCTGATCGAATGGTATCGCGTCGGGTTTTCCTTTGAGGAGATGATTGAAGAAACATGCGATCTGATTCAGCTTTTTTGCCCAGCGAAAGCCATTGAAAAGATCAGCTACCGTGAGGCTTTTTGCAAGTTTGCAAAAATTAATGCAACAACTGCTTCACCAGAAGAGCTCTGTAGGGCAGCAGAGATGCACGGTCTTTGCCCCTCCCCGGAATGGGACAGGGACACACTCCTGCAGCTGTTGATGGGCTTTGTCATTGAGCCACAACTCAAAGGCGAGAATCTTTTTGTTATTTACCACTACCCTGCAACACAAGCCGCTCTTGCGAAAACCAAGCGTGTCGACAACATAGAGGTAGCTGAGCGGTTTGAAGTTTATTATGAAGGAATTGAACTTGCCAATGGTTACCACGAACTGCAAGATGCAAAACTCCAAAAAGAGCGGCTAGCAAAGGCCCTAGAGGAGCGTAAAGCCCATAATAAAGAACTCCTCCCGATCGACACTGCGTTTTTAAGAGCGCTTGAACACGGGATCCCTGACTGCTGCGGCGTCGCTGTCGGCTTTGATCGGCTCATGCTTCTAAAAACGGAGGCCATATCGCTTTCTGAAATTCTCCCACTTGGCACAAGCTGCTACTAATCAACACATTACCAATATTTGTTGCAAAATGACAACGCAAATGACAAAATGAGCTTAAAAACGCCAACTTCGTTGTTCTACGCCCTAAAGGGCCTCTAGATCGTCCGGAAGAAATTAATGGCATCGCCTTAGAAGGGCTTGTAGCTCAACATCTAAGGGCTTGGT
>JABDDH010000010.1 GCA_013287705.1 Chlamydiota bacterium
GACGACGCAAATCGAGGTGAACGGCGCCATAGCCTCTCTTCTTGCTGTCTCTGGAGGAGATGCCTCTATTGCAGGCCCCCTCCAAGTGATCCAAGATACAGCGGTTCTTTTAGGACATACCTATCCCATTGTAACAGTCAGCGGAGGCAGCCGATTAGGGACGTTTTCTACGATTACAACTACGGGATCCCTTATCCCTATTGCGATTTATTCAGCTGCTGAAGTAGATCTTATTTTCCAACATTCTCCTTCTTCTTTTGCTCCACTCTTAAATGCTCCCGATCGCATTCTGCGCAATATCGAGACATTAAAACATCTCGACACGCAGCGCCAATATGTACTCGAGGATTGTGAGTGCCAAGAGACCTCTCCAAGACCCTGGAGTAGTTATGTAGAAGCAACAGGTTCTGTTGGCTATGTCCATTCAAGAGACGGGGTTTTAGGCAATAATTATCAGACCGTTGGCGCTCGTACAGGCGTTGACTATATCTGGTCCGATCCATCTGCCTGTTGTGATGCCAATGGAACTGAAGGCGGAGGGATAGGAGTGATCCTGGAATACAATCACTTATGGGGGCAACAATACCAAAACGCTGCGACATTTACTGCCAATGGTGCCTATAGCAGCATTTATGCTACCTATGTCCCGATTCACGATCTCTCGATGAACCTCATTGGAGGAGGGGGCTACAATTGGTATAACTTTCATCGAAAGCCCTTTGGCACCTCTTCTTTAAAAACAAAGGGAGATCCTGGTCAAGTCTTAGGTGATCTCTTAATGGATCTAGAATATACTGTTAGACATAACCGTTACCGTTTTACCCCACAAGCTGCCGTACAATACTCGTATGCACGTCTTAATGGATACGACGAGAAAGGAGCTGGATTCTATGACTTATACGTGAATCATCAACAGACTCAAACCCTCTCCTCATTGGTCGGGCTGCGCACAAGCTATCTCTTCCGCGCAGATTCCTCTGTTACCATACGTCCAGAACTCTTTGCTCTCTGGCAGTACCAGTACCTAGACTCTTCTATTCACAGCAGATGCTCTCTCTTATCAAGCTCTAGCGCCTTCCCTTTTACTCTCCCCGGCTTTGCGCCCAATAGTCTTATCGCAGGAGCTGATCTCCGCGTAGACATTCAAGAAAAAGGCGCAGTCCAACTCAACTATGACCTCTGGTACAACAAGGATGGCCTAAACAACTTCTTTCTCCTGGAGTATAAAGCGCAATTCTGAGATAGGTTCACAGGTGACATATACACAAATAAACTCAAAAGCTGGACTTAGCCAAGGAGGCGCCCTCAGTTTGCGCCAGGCGAAGCCGGCGCCGAAGCAGCTAAACTTAAAAAGTTTAGCGATACAGGCGGGCACAAAATGAGTGGCTGCCCGACGTAGGCAAAGTCCAGCTTTTGAGTTTATTTGTGTATAAGCCGCTCTTGTATACCCAAATGACTTGAAAAGTTGGGAATTTGGCCAGGCGAAGCCGACGCCGAAGCAGCTAAACTTAAAAAGTTTAGCGATGCAGGTGGAGACAAATTTTGTGGCTGCCCGACGACACCAAAAACCAACTTTTCAAGTTGTTTGGGTATATTATTAATACAAAGCGGTTTATGATCGTGGAAACACGGGAGCTTTCGCTCCATTCACTCATGGTGGAACCTATATGAAAATCATCTTATTACTACTGCTTTCTATGGCAACAATGAATGGCTACGGACAACCAACTGAAGAGAGCCGGATCCCGACAATCAATGTCTTACTCACCCAATACTCTCCTTCTGCATTGATCGAGGTAAAAGGCCATTTTCGCCTCTTTAATCCAGCCACTTACGCTCTTGTTGCAACAGATTGGACAAACAGGAGAGAAATTGTTCGTCCCTCTTCTAAGGGATTAATCTTTGGGGATCTATTCCCGGGTGTGCATAAGATCCAGATCCTACCAACAGATCGCAACGGAACCATTCTGATCAATGGGATTCAGTACAATGGAATTATAGAAGTTGAAGAGAGCTTTGGCGCACTCCAGATCGTCAATATTGTCGATACAGAGAACTATATCCGCTCCATCCTAACAACCCATTTTCCAAGTCGCCAAGAGAGATCTCTTGCTCAAACTCTTGCGATTGTCGCAAGAACAGAAGCCTATTATTTAATCGCCCATCAAGGCAATGTACCCTGGCATGTCAAAGCAGAGGCTGTCGGTTATAACGGCTGCAGCACATTTTTGCACAACCCGATAATTGATCAGAGTGTTGTTAAAACACGAGGCCAGATTCTCACACGACTTGGGCGCCCTTTTGCGACCTCTTGGAACAGAAGTGAAGGCAACGGGATAAGGCTGACAGCCGCTGCCACAATGGCACATCAAGGCGACTCTCCTGTGAAAATTTTAAAGAATTTTTATCCCGAAGCCGAACTAAAAGAGTGTAGATAAAGGGCTGCTCGCTGTGCATCTTTAACCCGTTCCACCATATCTAACTCAAAGGGGTGGTCCCTATACGCCCTATGGAATAAATCAGTTGAAATGACTCTGCGCAGAGAAGCTCCATAAGTTGAGTTTTCTGAAGCTCCTACAGGACCACCTTCTGAAGCGCCTATTTTCAAAAAAACAATTGATAAAAAGGGAAGAGTTTCTAAAAATCCACGAGCGCCATGCATGGCACCAAGCCCACAATCTCTTCCTAGCTCATAAATATGCCATCGACTCTGAGGATCTATTGCCCCACACAAGCTTGGTATGAGTGTAAAAAAGGCGATAACGAAGTTACTAACAGCCTGAACAAGGCCCCCTAAGAGACGCAGTGGACCTGTTATAAAACCAACAAAAGGCAGCATCCCCGCCTTCCAAAAAAAATGATTAATTGATTCGTTTATTACTTTCATACTCTTTACAATAATATATTTATTATTTTTTTGCAAATAGACAAGCGATTTTAAAAAAAATTCTTAACGACTTAAGAAGACAAGAAGCTTGTGAAAAAGTAGAAAATCTATTATGATGTGCCTTTACCGGGGACGCCATAGAATGAATCGGTCCGAACCAGGTCAGGACCGGAAGGTAGCAGCCTTAAGGACTTTAGTTCATGCTTCGGCCCATCTCCGGTATTCCTAAAAATCAATTGTTATCCCGCCAAATAACCCGTGAATCATAATCTGTGACTTAGAAAAGAGATGGTCGCCACTCCCACTTCCTACCCCCTTGTCAATCTGAGGGGGGGCGAGCGCTACAGAAGATAAATAGAGAAACTGATACCCCACATGAACATAAAAAATGGAAATCGGGGTCCATGTCAATGTGGCTGCTAAATCAACAAGAGCGCAATTATTCTCTCTCTGTTTGGTAAAGTCGCGCAGAGTGATGCTATCGCCCAAATCTCCAAGAAATGAAGTTTGTCTAGCCATATCAACAAGACAGCCCACCTTACCCATCAGATCCCAGCTAAACCAGTCTGTTGGATTCATTTCAAAATCAACGCCGATCTGTCCGCCAACAAGCCTATTGCGCACATAAATATTGTAATCGCTTGTCTCGCCATTTGAGACATGCGGCACGCTCTCAGTAAAATAAGAGAGTAGATATTTTTCTCTAAGATAAATTTGGCGCGCTCCAAAAATTGCCGATACAGAAAAATAGTCGACTTTTGGGGGAACAGAGTGGCGCCAGTAGTTGACTTGCGCATCGATATAGGTTGAGCTATACTTCTCTTTAGCGCGATCTGCGTCTAGAAAATCAACGGCATACCCATCTGAGTCAAAAGGGAAATCGATATTGCCGTCTGCTGAAACAGAAGCTGTACCGTGCCATGCTTGTAAATGTAAATAAGAGCCTTCAATTCGATTTTTCGGTCCAAGCGCAATCTGAACGATCCCTCGGTAGCCCGGCGTAAAATCAAACTTATTTGAAGCGTCATTAGTCGTCAAAACGGTTGATCCATCTTCAACTGCCACACTTCTGTCATGCTGAGTGACACGCCTTAAATAGACAACATCGGCAGTAAAAGCAATATGGTGCGGCCACCTATCATCAGAGCACCTATAACAAGAAGCTCCAAATGCGGAGGTAGAGGAAAAAATAGCAACTGCAAAGAATAAAAAGCGCTTCATTCCTCCTTAATAGAGCTCTTGAGTTGTTTTGTCAAGAGCTGCGCTCTGCCTTCTCCTTCTTCTTAATTTCCTTCCACTGTTTTTCAATCTCTTCCGGTGTCGATGCTTGTGAATCCCCAAAGATATGCGGGTGGCGTCGGATCATCTTTTCTCGGATCGTCTCTAAAATCTCTTCTAAGGTAAAACGACCTGTTTTTTCGCCAACCATAGCATAAAATAAGATTGTATAGAGCAGATCTCCGAGCTCTTCTGCAATATGTCGATCATCACCCTGAGCTACAGCATCGACCACTTCATTCGCCTCTTCTAAAACATACGGGGCGAGTGTGACAAACGTCTGCTTTAAATCCCATGGGCAGCCGTTTGGCCCATTCAGTCTACGTACAACCTCAAGCAGTGCATTAAATTGTTCCATGTTGTAGCCTCCAATTGAATAGGTACAGCATAGCCTGGCACCTGTTTTTTGTCCAAAGGAGCTGTTGTGACGCGTGTTAAGTGTATGGGGAAGTCTCTTTTTATTGCGTCTACTGGACAACATGTTGGAAAAACGACCTTATCACTTGGAATTTTATCTGGCTTAAGGAAGTTACCTCTCAATGCTGGATTTTTTAAACCCGTTGGGCAAGAAGAGCTTAAAACAGAGAGTGGCGCTGTTGTCGATAAAGACGTTGTCCTCTTTAAAGAGACGTTTCAACTCCTATCAAGCTATAGCGAAATGAGTCCTGTTCTCATACCAAAAGGTTTTACGCGCAGCTACCTAGACAAACAGGTCTCAGAAGAGCTTTTAAGAGAAAAAATTAAACAAGGGCATGCGGCAATCGAAAACCAGTATGACTTTGTACTTGTTGAAGGAACAGGCCACACAAGCGTCGGATCGATCATCAATCTTAACAATGCACAGGTCGCCTCGCTTCTTGGAATCCCCATGATTTTGATCGCAACAGGAGGGCTTGGCTCTGCGTTTGACCTCCTAGCGCTCAACAAAGCGATGTGCGACGCCTATCACGTGCCGATTAAGGGTGTGATTCTAAACCGTGTTTTACCAGAAAAACGAGAGATGATCATCCACTACATGACAAAAGCTCTTACCAGATGGAATCTTCCTCTATTGGCATCGATCCCCTACGATCCATTTTTGAGTAACCCTTCGATGAAAGATTTCGAGACCCTCTTTGAGACAAAGTTATTGACTGGAGAAGAACATCAGATGCGCCACTTTACAGATACGCGCCTTGTTGCAACATCTGTTGAGACATATCAAAAGATGATTCTCCCCTGTCAACTCATTATCACGCCAGCAAACCGCGAAGATATCATCTTGGCGACAATCAAAAAACAGTGGGAGATCAAAAAAAGAGATCCGCATGATGACCTGATGGCAGGAATGATCCTAACAGGTGATCATCTGCCACGAAAAGAGATCTATGAAGAGATCAAACAAGCTAATATCCCGATGCTCTACACCCCAGTCCACAGCTATGCCGTCATGAAGATGATCAGCTCATTTACTGCTAAGATTCGCAATGAGGATCTAGCAAAGGTGCATGAGGCAATCGACCTTGTCGAACAACACATTGACTTTGAAGCGCTACTGAGTGATACCATTTGCAGAAAATAATTGCATATTTGACTACGTCAGCTTGGCAACAAATTTTTTGTCTTCGCTCGCGCCTTGCCTTATGGCAATGGTCGCTTGCTCCAGCTAAAAAATTTGTGCCGCCTCCTTGTCAAATATGCAATTATTTTCTGCAAATGGTATTAAGCCATGGCTCAAGACTTGCGAAAATTTTTTGAATGGAAAGATCGTGGAGACAGGCGCCTGTTGTGCAACTGCGAAGTTTAGGACAGCGGATGACAAAGTTCTGACCATAAGGGCAAGAACCTTGAAGGAAACGGTGTTGTGCGCCTTTTGGAGCGTAGACATGACTTGAAGAAGGGCCAAAAAAACTGAATGTTGGGGTATTGGTTGTTGCCGCGAGGTGAAGCGCTGCAGAATCCATGGCAATAACTCCATCCATCTGGCGCATAAGAGCCTGCCACTCAGAGAGTCTGGGGCGGATAACGGCTTGACTATTGGAGTAACGGTCTTGTAAACGTTTTAAGAGACTTTCCTCTGCAAGGTTACCTGCTGTAAAGAAAAATGAAACAGAAAAAGCTTTGTGGATCTGGTCAAGAAGGTCCATGAGTTGCGCATCTTGCAACCGTTTATTTTTCCAATTGGATCCAGGACTTACCATTAAACGGAGACTGTGAGTGTCGGGAAGTGCGCTTGTTTCAGCTTTTAAAACAACCTCTTGCGCAACAAAGGGGGCCTGATCCTTGAAATGCTGTTGCACAAGCTCCAGATAACGGAGACGCACATCGCTATTCATTGAAACACGGTAGCGCTTAGCCCACAAAAGGTAGTTCCACTTTTCAGGAAGAGTTGGATGCGCAAAGCAGATCCTTTTTTTGGAACGGGCACAAAGGGCTAAAAGAGCCGATTTCCCATTGCCTTGCAGATCGATCAGAAGATCATACTCTTTTTCTCGAAGCTTATCGTAAAAAAGGGGAATCTCATGCAACAACCTGCCACGCCTCCATTGCCGTGTATTGACGCGAATAACTCTTGAGACAAGAGGATGCGCCTCAATCAGATCTGCAAAGGAGCCTTCGACCATCCAGTCAATCAAAGCTTCGGGATCTTGTTTTTTGAGATACTCTAGAACCGGGAAAGTATGAACCAAATCCCCAATAGAGGAGGTTTTAACAATTAAATAACGCATGAAAATCTTGAGGAATGGCAGCTTCGACAAGAAGAGGATCACCCGTTATAGGATGGGTAAACTCGAGAGTTGCAGCGTGCAGGAGCTGCCTTGGGACAGAATTAACGGAAAAACGCTTGGCATACTGGTAATCGCCCACAATCGGATGGCCCATTTCACTCAAATGGACGCGCAGTTGATGTGTACGTCCAGTGAGTGGCGCGCAGCGGAGCAGGGAGAGCCCGCGCTCTTGCTTGAGTAGATTCCATTGGGTAATCGCCTCTTTACCACGTTGTAATTTGTCACTTCCCCAAATCGTCTGTCCCTGATAGGCCCCCTTTTTCACAAGGCTTGAGACAATTTTCCCCTCTTTTTTCACGACATATCCGTCAACAAGCGCAAGATAACTCTTTTTCACAGCGCGCGCTTCAAACAAAGCAACTAACTTCTCGCGTACAGCTTCTGATTTGGCAAGTAAAAGAACGCCCGATGTCTCCTTATCCAGTCTATGCACAAGAAAAAAAGGACGAAAAGAGGTCTCCTCACAGACAAGACCCGGAGGTTTATTGTAGATGATTAAATCGGCATCTTCAAATAGAACCGCAAGTTCCCCTTGTTTGGGCAACTCATCATGATCTAGGGTGACCAGATCTTGAGCAAATAGAGCGTGTGTGGAAAACGTCTCTACACGTCCATTAATTTGACACCGCTTTGCATCAACCAGCCGTTTAAGGCCTTTAACAGAAAAGCCGTCTAGCGCATGTGCGCGCAAAAAAGCGAGTAATCGCATTCCATGCTCTTCTTTTGAAACGCGTAATGTCAGCCTATTTTTTTTCATCTGATAATAACTCAATAAGTAGTCGGATGCCAACCCCTGTTGCTTGGGTCGGATTATACCCTTTTGGATGTTCTAAAAAGGCAGCTCCTGCAATATCCAGGTGCGCCCAAGGAGTTCCCTCTTTAACAAAAGCCTCTAAAAAAAGAGCCGCTATGATGGATCCGCCTTTGCGACCAGCAGAATTCTTCATGTCAGCAATCGGAGACTTCAACATCTCTTTATAACCTTGAAAAAGAGGCATACGCCAGAGCAATTCAGAAGAGCGCTCTCCTGCTTCAATCAGCGCCACAGCCAAAGCCTCATCATTGCAAAAAAGACCGCTCATCTCCTCTCCAATGGCAACAACAATTGCCCCTGTGAGTGTCGCCAGATCAATGATCCGGGTCGGTTTTAAGTGTTCTTGTGTATAAGAGATAGCATCAGCAAGAATCAGTCTACCTTCTGCATCGGTATTGCTAATTTCAACTGTTTTCCCGCAATGACTCGTATAGACATCCCCGGGCTTATAACTATTTGGCCCCATTGCATTCTCAGTTGCGGGAACCACCGCCACTAAGTTGCATTTTAATCCAAGAGCTGCGGCTGCCCGAACAGTTCCAAGAGCCGCAGCGGCTCCCGACATGTCGCATTTCATCGTCTCCATGCTTCCAGTCGGTTTTAAATTAAGACCGCCTGTATCAAAGACAACTCCCTTTCCAATCAGTGCCGTCTTCTCTTTAGAAGAGGGGTTCCCTTGATAGGCCACAATAATCAGTGCTGGATCTTGAATAGAGCCTCGATTGACTGCAAGAAGCAGTCCCATCTTCTCCTTCTCAAGCTCTTTTTTTCCTAAAACTTGTGTCTTAACAGCGGGATACTCTTTGCTGATCTGTTTTGCGACAGCTGCAAGCACATCCGGAGATTTATTATCAGCATTCTGGTTGACAAGGTCGCGAGCCCAATGAACAGAAGAGATAACTGCTGAACTCTGTTTAGCAAGAGTTAAAACTGAGGCTGGAACCCCAACAAAGGTCATTTTCTTCAGAAGGGGTGACGCCTCTTTAAGACTCTCTCCTCTTAATTGATTAAAAGAGTAATTAGCAAGAAGCACTCCTTCACAGATAAGCTGAATCGCCCTCTCTTCTTGGCACTTATGAATCTCTGGGACTAAAAGATTGAGACTCTCCATCTTTTTACTGCGCATCGGCTTTACAAGAGCCGCATAACTCCGGCGTAAAACGTCTTCAGAAAACCCCTTTTTTTTGCCAAGCCCGAGCAAAACGACCCGCTTCTCAATTCCATCAGTATAGAGAAAAAGAGACTCTCCCTCCTTTCCCAAAAAATCACCGGATGCAATAGGAAATTTAAAAACGTGCTCAAGAGACTTGCACACAAGGGCAGGAATCGCCCCCTTTTCTTCTTGCCAACAAGGCACAACAATTAAGTCTGCCTCTTTACGTTTATCTAATTGGGGAACAGCAGTTATATCCATAAATTAAAAAGGAAGCTCCTCTTCGATCGCCATTGAAGTTGATTTGACTTGACCGCGAGCAGGTTCTCCCACGGTTGCAAAAGATGGCTCAGGCTGTGCTGTCTCGTGAGAAACTCCTGCCCCATCGCCTTTACCAAACGGATTAAATTGCAAGTTATGAGCCGTTAGACTTAAGGAAATTTGAGCCTTACCATCACGATCTGTAAAGATCTCCGGTTTATTCATCTCGCCAACAACAATGATGGCACTCCCCTTCTTAAAATAAGGAATCATCTGATCAAATAGATCTCCCCAGATGGTGACTCTCCACCAGATCGTCTCTTCGCCTTTTGCGCTTTTACGGGCACGAGCTGCCACACGAAACGTGGTCACTTTTTTATTAGAAGAGGTGAAACGCACCTCAGGATCATTACCTAAATGGCCGGCTATTGTCGTCTGATTCATAATCTCCCTCCAGATTCTAGTTATACCCCTATTTAACCATCTTAAGAAGATTTTTGGTACCAAAAAAAAACCTTCCTAAACTTGCGCCTAGGAAGGTTAAGAAGCCGCATCTTACCTCAAGCCATAAGTTGGCAGTAAGCCGTTAATGAAACGGACCTGCTGTCGCTTCTCTATTAGAGAAGATGGTACCTTGAGGAGGTTAAAGTTTTAAAACTAGTTTGTTAAATCATTAGACACACAAGGTGAATTGAATTTAAAACATTCTAGTCAATTTACTTAAAACCTGCGACTTCCGTAATTCGTTTCTCTTTAACTTCAAATTAACAAATAAAGATTATTTATTCAATAAAATATTTTTATTGATCGAAAAACAAGGGATCGATCATCATAGGGACATGAAAAATCTCATCCTAGCCGCCTTGCTACTTTCCGCCACCCCACCCCCTGAAGAGCCGCATCCGGTTATTATCCTGGGAGGGGGAATAGGCGGACTTACCGCTGCCGTCTATATGGGACGAGCCGGCCTCTCCCCTATTGTCATCGAAGGAAAAAATCCGGGAGGCGCTCTTGCACAATCCCACAGCGTACAAAATTGGCCCGGAGAACTTGACATCTCCGGAGACAGACTCGCCGAAAAAATCCACAAACAAGCAGAAGCGTGTGGCGCCAAACTCTTTAACGAAGAGGTAATCTCTGTTGACCTCTCTTCTTTCCCTTACACAATAGAGACGCGCAATACATTCAATCACGATAAAAAGCGGACTCTGAAGGCACAGTCTCTCATCATCTCAATGGGAACAACCCCCAACTTCCTCGGAGTCCCAGGAGAGCAAAAGTACTGGACACGCGGGGTTTATAACTGCGCAACATGTGATGGTCCTTTATATAAAAATAAAAGAGTTGTCATTGTTGGCGGCGGTGATGCGGCAATTGTTGAGGCAAACTATCTCGCTAATTTAGCACAGGAAGTGATCATCCTCGTACGCAAAAGAAGTTTTAGAGAAGGCCTTGAAGAGGTGCGTAAAAAAGAGGTCCTCGCTCGCCCAAACGTCACAGTCATGTATGAGACCGAGGTTAAAGAGATCCATGGCAATGAAGATGAGCTTACAAAACTTATCATTACTACGAAAGGAGTAGAAAAAGAGCTGCCCACTGACGCGCTTTTCCTTGCTATCGGATCCAAACCCAACACCACCCTTTTTTCTGACAGACTATCTCTTGATAAAGAGGGCTATATCGACTTAAAAGAGGGACAAGAGAGCTCAATTCCCGGAGTCTATGCTGTTGGCGATATTGTCAATAACATGTGCAAACAAGCTGTCTGTGCTGCAGGGGAAGCTGCCAGGGCCTCCCTCCAAGCAGAGAAGTGGCTCTCCACAAAAAAAGAACCCTCTGAACCATTAAAATAATCATTACGACAATGCCAAAGTCAATGAAAGATCCTCAGATTTGTTTGTTTATAATCTTCTAAAGACCTATAATCACGAGAAAACTATGGAGGTGTTATATGGGCAAGAAAAATTTTAATTGGGGTGCAGGTCTATTTATTATAGGCTACCATCTCTTGCTACTGATCGGTCTGCCGATTTACCTCTACAACAATACTCCTTCAACCACGCTTGTTACCTTAAGTTTAGCTCTTGTCTTCGTTACAGGGGTCTGCGTCACTTCACTCTACCATCGCAAGTATTCACACCCAACGTATAAAATAAATAAGTGGATAGAAGCTCCCATTCTTTTTTTAGCAACTGCGGCAACACAAGGAAGTGCGCTTCGTTGGGGTTATGACCATCGCGAGCATCACGCCTACGTCGACTCCGATCGGGATCCGTATTCGATTAACAAAGGATTCTGGTACGCTCACTTTTTATGGCTCTTTGAAAAACCGCGTGAGATTCAAAACCGCGTTGTGAGCGACCTATTGAAAAATAAAATGATTGTTTTTCAACACCGCTTCTACGGACTACTGATGGTCGTCACAAATGTCATGATCACCCTCTTTTTTGGATGGCTCTTAAACGATTATCTCGGCGCTTTCTTTTTTATCTGGCTTGTACGCCTCTTTTTACTTCACCACCTAACCTGGTTTATCAACTCTCTAGCTCACTACTGGGGAACCCAGCGCTTTTCACGCGAACACTCTGCCTGCGACAACTACGCTCTCTGCCTCCTCACATTTGGAGAAGGCTACCACAACTATCACCACACATTTGCAAATGACTATCGCAATGGCATCCGCTGGTACCACTTTGATCCGACCAAATGGTTCATCTGGACCCTATCTAAGCTCGGGCTTGCTCACGACTTGCGCACAGCAGATGAGTTTAGAGTTAAAGAACTCATTATTAAAGATAGCTGTGGAGAAATTTTTGAAGCGTTAAAAAAATCGTTCCATGATCAGAAAGAGACGGTGGAAAAAAAGGTTCACCTTCTATCGGAATCTCTTTTAGAAAAGCTCTCTTTACTGAATAAACAGACACAACAATATTACGCGTATAAAAAAGAAAAAATCCATGATCATGATCTTTTAAATAAGCTAGATTTAGAGATCAAAATATTAAAAAAAAGTAGTAAAGAGGAATGGAAAGAGTTCCGTTCTTTTTATAGAAGCCTTGTTAAAGAAAAATATCCAGCCAGGACACAATGAAACAATTTGCTTGTATCGTCATTGCGCTAATCACCTTAGCTTTCAACTCAACAGTTGTAGCTCAGCCTGTTGTTACTGAAGTTGTGACAATTGAACAATTTCAGAAAGAGTTGCAAGAAGCAACAACCCCGGTATTTGTCGATTTTTACGCAACCTGGTGCGGCCCTTGCAATCGCCTTACCCCCTTTGTGGAGACGTGGGCCGAGACGTATCAAGGAAAAATCCGCTTTTTAAAAGTCAATGTCGATCAGGTTCCTCTTCTGTCACAGCAGTATCAAGTCAAGGCGATGCCGACGATGCTCCTATTTACAAAAGATGGAGATCTAGCCAATCGCAAAGTGGGTTATGACATCTACCAATTGATGAATCAGATTGAAAAAAATGAGACAATCTCGATTGCAGAGATTAACAATCTATTGCAGCCCCAGGAAGCTGCTCGTTAATACCATTCCAAAAAAATAAAGTCCTAAATTGCACAGCGAATTTTTCCGAGGGCGAAAGCCCGCAGATAAAAGCGCTAGTAATTGAGACTTTATTTTTGGAACTCGACCCTTCTTCTCTTTCTTTATAATTGTCTATTTGTGTATAACGTTAAGGAACGGGCCCTCCTAAGGGCCAGTTCTTAAACAATGGAGATTCTATGGCAAAGACAAAAGACACACGTAAAGAAGAGAAAAAAAAGCCTCAAAAAACAGTCAAAGAAAAAAGAGCTGCAAAGCAAGAAAAGAAAAATAGCAAATAGTTTACCCATTGGGCTTGACAATCTGGATCAAGCCCTACTCTTTTACTCTTAACCCATATCGATTATGAAAAAAGGCACCCTTACAGTCTTCATGCTTGCCATGATCAACGTTGCCGCAGTCGGAAGCCTCCGCAGCTGGCCATCCATCGCAGAATACGGCTTCTCAGCGATCTTCTTTCTGATCTTTGCAGCCCTCATCTTTTTTATTCCCGTCTCGCTTGTCTCAGCGGAACTTGCGACCGGCTGGCCTATGCTAGGCGGCATCTACGCCTGGGTTAAAGAAGCATTTGGCCATAGAACCGGCTTTCTAGCTATCTGGCTCCTCTGGATGGAGAATGTCATCTACTACCCTGCCCTGCTCTCCTTTATCGCTGCGATGGTCGCCTACATCATCGATCCGACATTTCAAGCCCACGGCCCCTTTATCTTTTTTGTCTCCCTTGTCATTTTCTGGCTGGCAACGATCTGCAATCTGCTGGGGATGCGAGTCTCCGCATGGATCAGCTCTCTTGGCGTCATCTGCGGCAATTTTTTACCGGCAGCCATTATCATCCTCCTTGGGATCCTCTGGGTCGTATCGGGACGCCCCATTCAGATCAACATCTCTTTGGACACATTTTTCCCTGACATGTCCTCGATTTATCAACTCGTGCTCTTCTCTGCCGTTCTTCTCTCCTATGCAGGGATGGAGATGTCTTCTGTCCACGCAAAAGACGTTATCCATCCTCAAAAAAATTATCCCAAAGCGATCCTTATCTCTGGGCTCCTTATTATCGGCCTTGCCATCTCAGGCGTCCTCTCTGTTGCGGTTGTCGTCCCTCAACATGAGATCAGCCTGACTGCCGGAATTATGCAAGCCTTTACCTACTTTATGCAAGCCCAGAGCCTTGACTTCTTAATTCCTGTTATGGCCTTCCTGATCTTTATCGGAGCTGTCGCCGGACTCAATACATGGATCCTCGGCCCAACAAAAGGCCTACTCGCTGCTGCCCAAACAGGCGATCTGCCCCCGCTATTTAGAAAAGTCAATCGCAATGGGATGCCTCTCTCCCTGCTAATCACCCAAGCGTGTGTCGTCTCAGTTCTCCTTCTACTCTTTATCTTCATGCCCTCGATCAATAGCGCCTACTGGCTCATCTCAGCACTCATCACTGAGGTCTATCTGATCATGTACATGATCATGTTCTTAGCTGCGATTAAGCTGCGCTACAAAAGACCTGAGGTTAAAAGACTCTTCAAAATCCCAGGCGGTATGATTGGCATGTGGATTGTCGCAGGACTTGGCATTATCAGCTCTCTTGGCACATTTATCATCGGCTTTTTCCCTCCCACTCAGATCCCGACAGGAAATAGCCTCTTTTACATCAGCTTTTTGCTGATCTGCGTAGCGGTTATCTGCCTTCTCCCCTACCTGATCCTCCTCTTTAAAAAACCGTCATGGAACAAGCGATTAGAACATGAAACGGAATGAGACTTCTTGGGAAGCTGTCAGTAACTGGTATGACGATTTAGTAGGCGAAAAGGGCCACTACTACCACGAGCAGGTTATTTTTCCAGCTCTTGCGCCGTTACTTGCTTTGAATGAGAAGAGTCGTCTACTCGATCTTGCTTGTGGACAAGGAATCTTATCGCGCGTCATCCCTGAAAAAACAACGTATCTGGGAATTGACGCAGCGGCCTCTTTGATCCGTGCGGCACAATCCCATAACAAAAAGAAAAATGCTACCTTCTTGCCGGCGGATTTAACAGAACCTCTTGTACTAAAAGAGGAGCCATTTACCCATGCGACGATTATTTTAGCGCTTCAAAATATTGCCAAGCCCGAGATGGTGCTGAATCTTGCCGCTAAAGCCCTTGTAAAGGGAGGAAAGTTGCTGATTGTCTTGAACCACCCGTGCTTTAGAATCCCACGACAGTCGAGCTGGGGGGTCGATCCTGCAAAAAAGTTGCAGTATAGAAGAATCGATAGTTATCTCTCGCCGATGCAGATTCCGATCCAAGCGCATCCAGGCGCCAAGTCGTCTCAAACGACCTACTCCTTTCACCTGCCTCTTTCGCACTACACAAAGATGTTGAGGGATGCCGGATTTCAGATGATGGAGATGCAAGAGTGGACGTCGAATAAGACAAGCCAGGGAGCTGCTGCGAAGATGGAGAATCGCAGTCGCAAAGAGTTTCCTTTGTTTCTTGCGATTCTCGCAACGTCTATGGGTTAGAGGAGAGCTGTTCTGTAGTGTTGTCCCCAATAGACTGACTCAGAACTATTAGGAAGCATAGAAGAAGATCTTGTATCACCCTCTTTTTCTCTAGAAGATGAACCACAAATTGAACCTAAGCTTGGGGTAAAAATCGATACAAATGCACTAAAAGATGCTGCTAGGAGGTGAAAATTTTCGTTCCTAATTTTTGTAGCAAGTACATTGTGCCAGGTAGGATTCGAAGATTTATCTTCCGAGCGCAGAAAACTGCCAGTTATAAAGTTAATAAATGTCATGAGGGCAAGCTGAACAATACGCACAGGAAGCTCCACTGCCGCCATAAGGGGTGTGAAAAGCTGGCGCACGACCCAAGTGCTCACTCCAAGAAAGCCACCTGTCTGTTTTTCCAAATGATTTTGAAAGCATGCTGTTGCAGAAAATCCTTCTACCGAAGAATCAGTATTTCCGTGTAATATAATAGATAAAACTGACGGCATAATAAACTCCTTTGTTTGTTGTTATATTATACGATGTTTTTTTTAATCAAAGCAATATAGAAACATTATTTTAAAATCCTACAACAACTCCGTTCCGGATTACTTGTGTTGGAACTTTAATTTTTGAGCCTCTTCCAGCAACTATAATAACATTACCACTATAGTTTTTGGCTTCAGGGGGCAATAAAAGTGTGCAGAGGTTATAAATTGTCTCACCAAGAGTACAGAGAATAGGGTCGAAGATGATCGACACAAAGGCGCCAATTGCACAGGCTAGAAAATGCCAATTCTCCTCTCTAATGTGAGCTGCCGCTCTATTATACCATGTAGCACTCTCGGTCAAGTCTTTAGATTGTAAAAAGCTGCCAGTTAATAGGTTAAAAAAGGTGACAAGGACACACTGAAAGACGCGCACAGGAAGCTCCACTGCTGCCATCAAAGGGGTCAACAGGTGACGGATAAGCCATGTCATTTCACCCAAGTTACCACCCTTCTGCTCAAACAGATAGTTTTGAAAATAGCCGACAGCAGAAAGAGCTTTGTTCTCCCCAACGCGATTAGTATTTCCATGCAACAAAATAGATAGAGTTGTAAGCGTTCAATAGAAATGTCCTCTTTTGGTAGTAAAAAATTTACTAACAAGGAGGGATCGGTTGAAGGAGACTATTTCTATGAGTACAAAAGAGTTGGGAAGGCTCGAGGTGCTGTTAAAATTAAAGAATCGCGAGTTAAGACAATCACAAGCAGCTGATATTCTGGATATTAGTGTAAGACAGGTAAGGAGGCTCTTAAAGGCATATAGATGCTCTGGAGCCCAAGCTATTGTGTCAAAGCAACGCGGTCAACCGAGTAATCGACAATTACCTCCCGGAGTAAAAGAACTGGCTCTACATCTAATTCGGAGCGATTATCCCGATTTTGGTCCTACTTTGGCACGTGAAAAGCTTGTGGAAAAGCACGAACTAAGTTTATCCGTAAGCAGTGTGCGTCGTTTGATGCTTCAGGAAGAGCTGTGGCAAGGCAAAACAAGAAAGCAAAAACGCGTGTTTCAGCTAAGAGATCGCAGAAGTAAGGAGGGTGAGCTAGAGCAAGTAGATGGGTCACCCCATGCCTGGTTTGAAGAGAGAGGACCTAAATGTTCTCTGCTTCATTACGTTGATGATGCCTCTGGGAAAATTAAGGCTGGCATTTTTGCTCCATCAGAAACGATATGGAGCTACTTTGACCTGTTCAAAATCTATTTGCGCAAACATGGGAAACCAAGAGCTATTTATAGTGACAAGCATGCAGTTTTTCGGGTGAACAAATCAGGGGCTTTAACAGGAGAAGGAGTGACCCAATGTGGACGCGCTATGAAACAACTTGGGATTCACATGATTTTTGCTCACTCTCCTCAAGCAAAAGGGCGCATTGAGCGGAGCAATCGTACACTTCAAGATAGATTGGTAAAAGAGTTAAGGCTCCACAACATTTCGACAATCGAAGAGGCCAACGCTTTTTTACCTACATTCATCGAAGAATATAACCGTCGTTTTTCGGTTCTTCCAAAAGATCCGACCAACGCGCACCGACCTGTGCATCAGGATGATTTTGATTCTATTTTTACCGTTCAAGAACATAGAGTGCTATCGAAAAATTTGATTTTTCAATACAAAGGCGATTTTTGCCAAATTTGTACGGAGCGAGAAACTTATGCTCTGCGTGGAGCTAGAGTAACTGTAAGGGAACACCAAGACGGAATTGTTGACGTCTTATACAAAAACCAGCAATTACTCTATCGAGTTTATGGTCAACAGGAGAAACAACATGAAGTGGCTGACTCAAAAATACTGAATAAGCTTGTAGACAACTTGATCGCAAACAACTCATGTGAAACAAGGGTGCGAAAGCCTCCTCTGAATCATCCGTGGAGACGAAGACCTAAGTTGTCATTAACTTGTTGAAAAATCTGCTTCTGAATCCCGCTCGCTCGTCGTCCCGCGCTGCGTGGGGCGCAGGCGCGAGTCTGCGCGGGTGTTTGTTTGGCTTTGAGGCTTTGTATTACAACGGTTTAGCTTGTGGTCAATGCTAATATTGGCTGGCACAGGGTTCGCGAAGACTCGCGCCTGCGCCCCACGCAGCGCGGGACGACGAGCGAGCGAACCAAAATGCCTTAAAAAAGCAGGACTATTCCGGGGCGGCGGCCGCGCTCCCCCCATGGGGGGGAGCTATGTTTCTTTTGCTTAACCGAAACTCTTTCTACCTATGGACCAACCCTAAACCCTACTGGATTATTCACTTGATGAATTGCTTTTCCTGTGTTAAAATAGACTTGTTACGAAATAAAGAACTTAAATTTTTTTAACAATAAAACCGGACATTTCTATTGAACGCTTACAAGAGGTAAGTTTGTCTGTACATTGGCTGAGAAGATGTTGTAGCTTGTGTTTTTTTTGGACAAGATGAGCCAATAACTGAAGAAAAAATTGAGGCAAAGGCACTGACAGAAACTGCTAAAAGTTGATAATTTTCTTGTCTAATTTTCGTAGCCAGCCTGTTATGCCATGTGGCACCTTTAGATGCGTCTTCTGAACGAAGAAAACTGAAGCTAATGATGTTAATAAATAAAAGCACAGCTAACTGAACGACTCGAATTGGAAGTTCTACTGCCGCCATAACAGGTGTCAAGAATTGGCGCACTGCCCATGTACCTGCACCAAGAAATCCGCCCGTTTGTTTTTTTAAATACTTTTGAGTATACGCTGTTGCTGAAAATCCGTTATTGAATTTGTCTTCAGTATTTCCATGTAATATAATAGATAAAGTTGACGACATAATAAACTCTTTTTTTGTTTAATTTAGTATACAACACTTTTTTAAATAAAACAATCTGAAAAATTATTTTAAAAAGCTGCCGGTCAATAAAAGCGTGCAGAGGTTATAAATTGTCTCTCCAAGAGTTAAGAGAATGGGGTCAAAAATTATCGAGACAAAGGCTCCAATTGCGCAAGCTAAGAGGTGCCAATTTTCCTCTCTAATTTGAGCGGCGGCTTTATTGTACCATGTAGCACTCTCGGTCAACTCTTTGGATTGTAAAAAGCTGCCAGTTAATAGGTTGAAAAAGGTGACAAGAGCACACTGAAAGACGCGCACGGGAAGTTCAATTGCTGCCATAACGGGGGTCAACAGATGACGGATAAGCCATGTCATTTCACCCAAGTTACCACCCTTCTGCTCAAACAGATAGTTTTGAAAATAGCCAACAGCAGAACGAGCTTTGTTCTCCCCAGCGCGATTAGTATTTCCATGCAATAAAATAGATAGGGTCATAACAAACCGTTAATTTAATAATTAAATTATAACTGTTTATTATTTTAATTACAATTGATAGACTTTTATTTAATGGATTGAAAAAGAAAAATAGCGGGACGCTTGTGAAGGTTGGGGAGAGAACGGATCCTCCAAGACGCAACTTGCTCAGTAATAACACATTGCGTTGGCAGGGTAAGGTCCCAGGCAACAGAGAGGAGCGTCTTATCGGACAAATAGCCAATGAGCTGCTCCAAAAACTTTCCCGATCGATAAGGCGCCTCAATGAAAAGGTGGGTGGAATCGAGCTGCTCTAGAAGGCGCATCTGACGCTGCATCTCCAGCGCCTCCTTTTTAGGGTAGCCGTGGAAGGCAAAGCGTTGCCCAGAGAGCCCGGAGAGCTGAAGGGCCAAAACAAGCGAGGAAGGGCCAGGATAGGCTTGGATCTGAATCCCCCTTTTATGTGCAAGAGCCACAAGACTTGCTCCCGGATCGGCAAGAGAGGGCAAGCCGCAATCTGAAATTAGCCCCCATCTCTCTCCTCTTTCAAGAGGCGTAAGAAGGGCTAAAAGTGCCGTATTATCTGTATGCTCATTGAGCAGAGAGATGGGCACCTCGCGAAATGTTTTTGGTGGAGTAAAAGAAAATCGTTTTAAAAAAGCGCGTGCGCTCTTGTCACTCTCAGCAATTAACCCATCAATATTTGAGACTGCCTCATCAACGCTTTGTGGCAGAAAATCTCTGTGAGAAAGCGATTCATCCAGAAGATTGGGCAAAAGGAGTAGGGTCACGCAAGCTCCAAAAACTGCCGCCACACAAGACCAATGTGAACGCTCGAGCTTTTGGCTGCAAATTCAAGCTCAAAGAGTTTCAGAAGCTTTTTGTAAAAAAATGTGGCACCACGATGTGTGCAAATCGGGATATATTTCTGCAAGGAGGCCGCGCGTAGCGTCGGAAAAGCCCTCTCCCACTCGGTATCCTGACATAATTGGTAGGAGCAGATCTGGGCTGCAAGCTGCAGGTGGTAACGGAGCGGCCCGATAAGAGAAAAAAGGAGTGATTCATCCAGAAGATCTTTTTCCTTTAGCCTCTCCCCTCTCCAGACAATTCCTTCGGCTATTTGAAACGTTGTTGCAAGAGCACGCGGAATACAAATCTCTTGTGCATCTGAAAGTTCTAAACGTCTTTTCTCTCCAACATAACAGATCAATTTGGCAAGTTCTGCCTCGAGTCCAACCAGATCATGGCCGATGGACTCTAGCAAATAGCTTGATGTTTCAGAAGGTAAAAAAAAGCCCTCTTGTTCTGCTCGTTTTTCTAAGGAGGCTTTGAGACGCTTCTCTTTATCCCAAGGCTTCTCTTCTGACAGGTCTAAAGCGACAATCTCTTTTTTCCCCGTCTGATACAGCTCACTCACAGACTTGAACGATGAGACTCCGAGGATTAGGTAAACGCAAGGGGAGGGGGATAGAGCGTAAGCTGTGAGTTCTGAGATAACCTGTTTAGGCAACTGATCTGCCCCATCGCATAAAACAAGAGAGTGACTCTCTAACATCGGTCTTATCTGGAGCTGATCCAGCAATGAGCCCACATCAATCCTTATCGGCTCCCAAGGGATAAGCGCAGCTATTTGACGCATCAACTCCTTGCGCTCCGACTCTTGTGGGGAAACAACAAGGATCACTCGCGCTAAATCATGCGGGAGTGCCCCTATCAGATGCTTCTCAAATGCGCGTAAGTTTTGAAATTTCATAAGGAGTACTTATACCCCTAAATGCAGCTCAATGTCAACAGTATTTATTTTTATATACAAAGTTATTTATTTAATATAAATTAAAACTGGAGAGTGAATAAAATGCGCTTGTTTAAAAAAAAGGAGCCTATGGAAAAAAAAGAACACAAGAGCAAAAAAAACAAAAAAATCTTGACTGCCGAAGGCTGGAAGAGGCTCATGATGGGAAAAGCTAAAAATTCTAAGTCATAAAATCCTCCATTACGGTATAATCTGACCTAATCAACCTAGGAGAGATTATATATGCTTACAATCAATTTGAAAGGTAAAAGAGCTTTTGTCGCAGGTGTCGGAGACGATCAAGGCTACGGCTTTGCCATTGCTAAAGCACTTGCAGAAGCAGGAGCTGAGGTTCTTATTGGGACGTGGACTCCGATTCTAAAAATCTTTACACACTCCTGGAGCATGGGTAAATTTGATGAGTCGCGCCGTCTCTCTGATGGAACTCTCTTTGAAATTAAAAAAGTCTACGCCCTAGATGCTGCCTATGACAAGCCAGAAGACGTTCCTCAAGAGATTCGAGAAAACAAACGGTATCTCGAGGCTGTTGGCTACACGATTTCTGAGGTTGCTGCAGCGGTCGAGCGCGATTTTGGGACAATTGACATCCTCGTTCACGCTCTTGCCAATGGTCCAGAGGTGAAAAAACCGCTACTTGAGACCTCACGCGCTGGCTACCTGGCAGCTCTCTCCTCCTCATCCTACTCTTTTGTCAGCTTACTTGCCCATTTCGGTCCGATCATGAAAGATGGCGGCTCTGCTATTTCTCTCACCTATATCGCCTCAGAAAGGGTGATTCCGGGCTATGGCGGTGGGATGAGCTCTGCAAAAGCGGCCCTTGAGAGCGACACGCGCGTCCTCGCAGCGGAAGCTGGAACAAAATGGGGAACACGTGTGAATGTCATATCAGCCGGTCCCCTACGGAGCCGGGCTGCCCGTGCTATCGGCTTTATCGATAGCATGATTGCCTACTCTAAGTGCAATGCGCCTCTACCTAATAAAGACATTACAGCAGAAGAGATTGGACAGACAGCAGCCTTCCTGCTCTCACCTCTTGCCTCTGCAATTACTGGAGTGACACTCTACGTAGATAATGGTATGCACGCCATGGGACTTGCTGTTGATAGCCCGTCGCTTGCACTTGAAACAACTGCTTGCACTTGAATTTGACAGTGAGGCGTCCGACTAATTGTCCGCACAACAATGCGATAGTCGTACGCCTCAAATTTTGAAACGGCTAGTTGACCCGGTCTATTGCCATAGAGAATATGGCCAAAAAATCGCCCCTCTCCCTCTTTAATAGAAAAAAGCAGCGTGATCTGCGTTGTGCCAGAAAGGATCTGGAGAGAGTCTTGAAGTTGAAATGTCGTAGCTTTTGTGCCGTTGACGAGGATCTTGTCCACACTGCTTCGATTCACAAAAAACGAAACTTCAAAACCGTCGTCACGATCATCTGGTACGGACTCTGAAAAGTTTATCGTTGCCATACCCTCTTCCCACGTTCCATTTGAGACAAGCGAATGGCCCTTGCCCCAAAAGAGTGTCGTCTGAGTAAAGTAAGGCTCCTCTGCCCCTAGAAAAGGTTTTACCTCGTGCGGCGGAATTAAAGCTCCAAGCAGGTGAACCGGATTGTCTTGTAGTGCCCGTTCAGAGTAGGCGCCATACAACTGTCCCATCAGCAGATCAAAGAGCGTCACCTCCGGGCAACTCCCCTCTTGTCTCTGCTCTCCTAAGTAGACCTTGAGCCCCGGATGCCACAAGCGTGATGCTTCTTCTAACTTTTCCGTATAAAGCGCCTCATTATCTGCATGGAGCCGTACAAGTTGTAACGCAAGAGCCCCAGGGGTCAACGCTTGTTTTAGCGGCGCCTCGTCTCCTTCTTGCGCTAAAAGGTGTAAAAGCTTCTTGTGCATCTCTTTTGGTACGACAAGTCTAAAGTCGCGCACAATACCTTGAAAAATAGGCTTTAGCTGAGCAAAAAAATACGGGTGGCGACAATCTGGATACTCGTGCAAGTAGAGAGGAAACGCGCCATTCACTTCAAACTTCAAGAGCCTTTCTAAAAGAGCAATTCCCTCGAGCATCTGTTCGGATAAACGCGACTGCAGTAGTGCATAGGCAAAGGCTGCATTTTCAAAAAATGGAATTGTCTGGTCGTGGGATGATCGATCCTCGTAACAGTGGTGAATAAACCCCGTTTGGCGGCTCAACCGTTTTTTTCCGGCTATAGTAGCCTGTTGAACAAGAAATTTATCAGCTGCCATACTAGACCTGAAGGACCGCTTGCTTGAGCGCTCCGATAATCCCACATTCTGCTGCAGAATCTGCTAGGATGTGCGCTTTTTTGTGCATCGCCTCTGGAGCCGTTCTGATCACAATGCGGAGATCTGCTATATCGAGCATCGTCTCATCGTTAAAATCGTCGCCGGCTGCAATGATCGGAAAAGAATTATGTCTGCCTACTGCCGCCTGCAGCGCCTCTCCCTTCGTCGCCTCTATATGGGTAATCATCGTTAAATGGAACCTGCCTGAAAAACGGTCATGGATTGTTGTCGCATGGCACCTGGTCTCTTTTTGGATCATCTCCGCCACGCCTTGCATCTCTTTTTCTACTCCAAAGCACTTAATCACAGGAAATGTCGCAATTTCAGGAAAATTAAAATGGTCCACTTGAACCCATTTGCTCGAAAAGCCGCCCTTTAACTTTTCAAGATAGGGTCCCACCGTGTCAGAAAAGCGGTGCGGCCTGTAGTAACAGATGTCGCCTCTATCGTAGCCCCCATAGACAAGAAAATCTTCAGCACAATTTGTATAAATTGTCTCAAGCAGAGGCAAGATAGACTGGTCTAGGTAGAGGCGGCGAATCAAGCGCCGCTCTGGCATGCTGATCAGATCAGCCCCATTTTGAACGGCAAGAAAATAAGGGAAAGAGAGTTTCTGTAATAAAGGATAGGCTGTTAAAAAGGCCCTTCCTGTAATAAAAAGAATCTGCCAGCCGCTGTCGCTCAGCGTCGCAAGATACGACGTCACCTCATCAGGGATCCGATGTAGGTCATTTGTCACGGTTCCATCGATGTCGAGTGCAATCCAGCCTTTCATATTTGGCTAAGTATAGCGTATTGCCACAAAAGATTCATTATGAAAAAAAAAGGTTCTTCTCTAAACTGAGGCTATGATCAAACGACTATGGATATTCTTTATTTTATTTGCAGTGCCGCTTCTGGCCCAAGAAGTGACGCCGGCCGCTGCCGATGGAGGAACGTGTCTCCTATTAACCGAATCGTATGAAAATGCGTTTATTAAGATGCTGCTGACCCTTGGCGCGCTGCTTGTCTTGATCTGCGCGACACTCTGGGCGATTAAACGGTTTGGACGGGGCCAATTTGGCCTTGGATCGAGTCGGACGATTAAGATCCTGGAACGGCGACCATTAAGCCAAAAGTCGATGCTCTACATCGTAGAGGTTGAAGGCAAACGGATCCTTGTCTCCGAATCGCAGTTTGAAGTAAGGGCACTGAGCCCCATCGAAGATGAGAAGGGGCCATAAGATGAAGAGTTAAGTTGCAGCTTCGAAAGGAATCTCGAGCTCTACTCTCGGGTGCGGCGCTGTCCATGTAGAATACAATTGTGGGACTTGCCTCTCCATTCCCTCCTGATCAGAAGCTATATTCCTCCTAAAGGGCTTTTTTTCCTGGCGAGGAACCAGAGCTAAAGTTTCGCTTTTAGGTTCGGAACTATCAGCAGAAACTAATTCCGTGGCAACTTGTCCAGGCTCTTCTGGACAGCAGCAGCCGGTAAAGAAGTTAGAGACGGTAGAACGCGTCTTAGCGACACACCCTTCAGGTTTATCTTTGCTCTCAGGAATGGCTGTCTGTCCCTGAATATTTACATACTTGATGAAGGTCGGTACTGCCTCAAGGTAATTTCTTGTGCCGATGGCTGTAATCTTTGCATTCGTCCATAAGTTGTTTACATTTTCTGCCCATTGGAGCTGCATACATGGAGCATAACAGAGCGCATTTTGGAAGGCAGCCTCTGCAACTTTCGCAGCAAGAACCGTTTGACGAAACTGGTCTCGTAAATAGTCAATGAGGTCTTTGTTAAATAAAATTGGAAGGACAAGAACTGTTGCGATAAAACCTGCTAGAGTAATCGCAAGCATTTTGAGCTGATAGAGCGGCAAGAGAACTGCTTGTTTAACTCTTCCCCAGACTTCTTTTTGCCTTCCAGTAGCTAGTAAGTAAGGAACATAGACAAATAACTTTAAGAAGTTCAATGTGCCATGGAGCAGGGCCCCTGCAAAGCCAAGACTTGAGAGCTGCATAAATTTATAGGAAATGGTTGTAATTGCATCACACTGCTGTAGATTGCCCGTATGGCGATTCATCACAAACCATTTATTCGCACGGACATAGCCTGTTTTTTCCATGACAGTGTTGCCATCCGCACCTATTTTTTCTCTCATTCCATGCTTAAAAACATGATTCAAAAAATGAGTCTCTTCGTGGAATACACCTTCAACTAGAATCGGAATCCAGTCACCTTTAATTGGCCTCATCTCCTCTTCAACACGTTTCCTAGAGATTTCTTGGCTTAACCCATAGGAATTCCAATCTTTTAACCAGGCCTCAGAAGCCTGATTTGAATGAGAAGCTTGATCTTTCCGCTGAGCATCTTCCCACTCGTACGCCTTTTCTGCTGGCATGTGGAACCTTAGCTCTTCTTGAAGTTGCCCCAATGGGTTAAATCCTGCTCCTACGCCTTGCGCCATAAAATCCTCAATTAGTTGTATTTTTTATTGTTTATATTAAAATAGTACAATAAACGAAATAATAGGATCAACTAAAATAATAACTTTACTCTAGGCGAGAGAGTCCCTTATTGCGGCTCTTCTCAAACATCACGACAAAAAAAGTGATACTAGCCCCCAGATAGAGGACGTTTAGTCCTAGACTCATCAGAATCGGCTGCCAAGAAAATAGTTGAGTTAAGAGGAGTTGGCGCATCCCTTCAAATACGTAAGTGGTTGGAAGACAGTACGCTATCTTCTGAGCCCAGGTTGGAAGCACCTCGACTGGGTAAAAGACGGCGCTAAAGGGGGCAAAGAGGTAGGCGGTCATCCAGGCAAGCGACTGGGTCCTCTGGCCATAGCAGATCATGATGCCTGCGGCTAAAAAGCCAATAAACCAGCCAGAGAGCATGAGAAGAGCGGCATACGGCAAAAAGATCCAGCCTAGAGAAAAGACATTGAGGGAGTAGAGGATGTAGACAAAAAGGGAGCCAAATAGAAGGGAGATTACTATTTTCACAGAACCGAGGAAGAGTAGGGAAAAAATCCACTCATGGAGCTTCAGTGGAGTGGAAAAGAGGTTAACGAGATTCCGATTCCAGAACTCTTGTAACAGGCTCATGGTAATTTCAAAGCTTGCACGCCAGAGAATCTGCCAAAAAATAAGGCCTGTCAAAATAGCTGCAGCAAGATGCGAGCCCGGATCTTGATGTTGGATCCAGACGCTTGTCATCCCCCAAAGAAAGATGTCAATCGCCGGCCAGTAAAAAAACTCAGAGAACTGATCCGGTTTTAGAAACTGGTACATGTAGCGTAAAAAAAGAGCCCAGATGCGTCCCATCATATCTTCTTACCCACCATTTTTAAAAAATAGTCCTCCAGTGTCGGCTGGATAATGGCAATACTTGTGTAGACAACCGCGCGCGCTGCTAGGTTCTGGAGTAAATTTGCAATTTCACTCTCATCAAGAGTTATTTCAATCATTTTATGGTCTAAGCGATACGGCATCTGCAACATATCGGCTACAGCTTGCGTCCTCTTCACTCCATCGACAATAACAAGTTGCATCCGACAGCGTGAAACAGAACGGGCAAGTCTATCAGGAAGATCATCTGCGATAATCTTCCCATTTTTTAAAAAGAGGACCCGATCGCACAGCTCACTCACCTCTGTCATATTATGCGATGTGATCAGAATTGAGGTGCCATGCGTGTCGCGCTGCTCCAGGACAAATTGACACACCTCTTGAGCAATATCGGGATCTAAAGAGGCTGTTGGCTCATCGAGCAAGACGATTTTTGGGCGCACCATAAAGGCTTTAACGAGCATTAAGCGTGTGACTTGACCGGCAGAGAGTGTGGCTACCCGATTTTTTTTTTTATCGAGCAGTCCAAAACGATCTAGAAGAGGATCGATGCGTGTAACTAGTTCTTTTCCAGAGATGCCATAGAGTCTACCAAAAATATCCAAATTTTGAGAGACTGTTAATGTGTAGGGAAGACTGACGTAGGTGCTTGCAAAGACCACATCGTTTAAAATTTCAGAACGATATTTAAAAAAGTCTTTACCAAAGTAGTGGATCGAGCCAGAGGTGGGCTTAAGAGTGCTGAGTAGCAACTGAATAGTGGTTGTCTTGCCTGCACCATTTGGGCCAAGAAGACCTAAAATTTCACCAGGTGCCAAATCAAAAGAGACGTCATCTACCGCAACAAAAGAAGTTTTGTTTGTCTTGTAAACCTTTCTTAAGTTACGTACAGCTAATACCATATTAAACAAACTGAAAAAATCGATTCTTGAATCACGTTCAGTATCAAAAAAAGATGGGGTTTTGAGACAAGTCCCAAAACCCCATAGTTTATGCAAGAATCGCCTTAATTAAAAGGCAAATTCAAGCTCTTCATTGCGATCGCGGTCAACATACAACTTCACCCGTTCGCTATACTCGGCAAAGTTTGTTCCACCAGGAATCATGTGTCCCATAATCAAGTTAGCCTTGAAGTCGAGGAGATAGTCTGCCTTGCCCTCAGAGGCGGCATCTGTCAAGACACGCGTTGTCTCTTGGAAGGAAGCGGCCGAGACCCATGACTCGGTTCCTAAAGAGGCTTTTGTAATCCCCAGAAGTACCGGAGCTGCTTGCGCTGGCTTTCCACCCTCTTCAACCACTTTATGGTTCTGGTTGTGGAAGACTTTTTTATCCACGTCTTCTCCAAAGAGAAATGTCGTATCGCCTGGATCTGTCACACGCACCTTTTGTAACATCTGATGGACGATGATCTCAAGGTGTTTATCGTTAATATCAACACCCTGCAGACGATAAACCTCTTGGATCTGGTTCACAAGATACTTCTGCAATTCACGCACACCGCAAATCTCTAGAATCTCGTGAGGGACGACAAGTCCATCTGTTAACTGCTGACCCTTCACAACACTGTCACCACGCTGGATGATTAAGTGTTTGGTGAGCGGAATCAGATGCTCCTCTTCCATTCCTGTCGCTTCATCGCGCACAACGACAATACGCTTGTTTTTCTGAACACCGCGGAAATCGATGACCCCGTCGATCTTTGCTATCTCGGCAGCATCTTTAGGTTTACGCGCTTCCACAAGTTCGGCAACACGCGGCAATCCCACGGTAATATCTTTTGTCTTAATCGCACCGCGTGGGAATCTAGCAAGCATCATACCGGCAGATACCCGCTGCCCTTCTTGCACCGAAATAAAGGCACCAGATGGGATCGCGTAGGTTCCAACAAGCTCGGTATATTCCGGATCGCGATAGATCACGATCTGCGGATGGAGTTCACCGCGATGCTGCTTCACCATGAGCTCTCCCTGGCCTGTCTGTTTATTCAGATCGCGCTGGGTTGAGATCCCTTCGACAAGGTCTTCATATTTAACAAAGCCGGGTCTTTCGCAGATGATCGGGATGTTGTGTTGTTCCCACTCAGCCGCTTTGACTTTCTTTTTAATCTTGGTACCATCATCTAGCAAGATGCGCGTTCCAAGTTCTAAAGTAAATGTCTGAAGCGGTTCGATCGATTTTGTAGCCAGGAGCTTTTTATACTCATCAAGCGATCTTCCTTCATCGCGAACGATATGTAACGAGCCGTTCTTATTGAGAACAACCCAGATTCCATCTTCGTTCTGTACTGTGCGCAAGTCTTTATAAACCAGAACACCATCATGATCTGCGATCAATTCAGGAGCAAGACCTGCAGCCGCGATACCTCCCAAGTGAAACGTTCTCATCGTGAGCTGCGTTCCCGGTTCCCCAATTGACTGGGCGGCAATAATACCTACCGCCTCACCCATGCCGACCATACGGCCGTTGGCAAGGTTAATGCCGTAGCATTTTGCGCAGACGCCGCGTCTAGATTCGCATGTCAGTGCAGAACGGATCCGTACTGTATCGATTCCAACGTCATCAATCGCCTCGGCTTGGATCTGTGTTAAGACAGTTCCGGCCTTGGCAAGCATTTTCGTGCTATCGCCCGGCTGTAACAAGTCGTTGCAGACAGCTCTTCCGAAGATACGATCTTTGAGTGGTAAGAGCTCCTCTTGGCCTTGCTTAATGGCCGAGACCTCGATCCCGTTAATTGTTCCGCAATCCTCTTCTGTCACGATGATATCTTGAGCGACGTCGACAAGACGGCGTGTCAAGTAACCAGAGTCGGCAGTTTTAAGGGCCGTATCGGCAAGACCTTTACGCGCTCCGTGTGAGGAGATCGAGTATTCCATGACACTCAACCCTTCGCGGAAGTTCGCAGTAATCGGCGATTCGATAATCTCGCCTGATGGTTTTGCCATCAAACCGCGCATCGCACCGAGCTGTTTTACCTGAGATTTATTTCCACGCGCTCCAGAGTCCATCATCAAGAAGAGTGGATTAAGCTCCCCGTTTTTCGTTTCGCTAATCAGCTTAAAGAGCTCTTCAGAGAGAAGATCCGACACCTCTGTCCAGATACTAATGATCTTAGAGTGTCTTTCACCATCAGTGATGATCCCGTCCTCGTACTGCTTTTTAACGACTTCGATCTTCTTATAGGCTGCGTCAATGACTTTCTGTTTATTCGATGGAATACGCACATCGCAAATTCCCATTGAAAGAGCCGCTTTTGTCGCCTCAGCAAAACCTAGGTTTTTAAGATTGTCTAGGAACTTCACCGTCGCTTCAAGACCTACTTTCTTATATGTCTCAAGAACAAGCTCACTCATCTTCTTTTTGCGCAGAGTGTAGTTCTGGAATCCAAGCTCTTTAGGAACGATCGTATTAAAGAGAACGCGTCCAGGCGTTGTCTCAATGATGCCGCTCTCAAGTTTCAGCTTGATCTTTTCATGCAAACGCAGACCACGGCCGAGTTCATCGCGACGCTCGCCTTCTTTTAACTCACCCTCGAAGATGTTGTAGCTACCACCTGCTGCAAGTGCCAAGAGGACCTCTTCTTTATCTCTAAAGAGTTTTGTCTTCTTACCATGCTCTTCAGCAATATAGAGCGGGTCGTACATCAAATAGTAGAGTCCCAAAATCATATCTTGAGAGGGAACCGCAGCTGGCTTCCCAGAAGATGGGAGGAAGATATTATCCGGTGCCATCATCAAAAGCTTAGCTTCGATCTGCGCTTCAAAAGAGAGAGGAACGTGGACTGCCATCTGGTCACCGTCGAAGTCAGCGTTAAATGCCGTGCAGACAAGGGGATGGATGCGAATCGCTTTTCCTTCAATCAGAACAGGCTCAAACGCTTGGATACCCAATCTATGGAGTGTCGGCGCTCGGTTTAACAGAACCGGGTGTCCTTTAATGATCTCATCGAGAACGTCCCACACTTCAGGCGCTTGGCGCTGAATCATCTTCTTAGCAGAGCGAATCGTATAGACGTAGTTGAGATCTTTTAAACGCTTCACAATAAACGGTTCAAAAAGCTCTAACGCCATCTGTTTTGGCAATCCGCACTGATTCAAACGCAACTCCGGACCGACGATAATGACAGATCTTCCTGAATAGTCGACACGTTTACCGAGCAAGTTTTGACGGAATCTACCCTGTTTTCCTTTCAACATCTCAGAAAGAGACTTGAGAGGACGATTACCAGCTCCCATCACAGGATGTCCGTGGCGACCATTGTCAAACAAGGCGTCGACAGCCTCTTGCAACATTCTCTTCTCATTGCGGACAATCACATCAGGTGTCTTGAGCTTTAAAATCGCACGCAGACGGTTATTGCGGTTGATCACGCGACGATATAAATCGTTAAGGTCAGATGTCGCAAAACGCTCGCCATCTAAAGGCACAAGAGGTCTCAGTTCTGGAGGAATCACAGGAACGCATCCCATCACCATCCAGTCCGGTTTGTTCGGAGAATCCGTAAACGTCTCAACGATCTTGAGGCGTTTAGCGAGCTTCATCCGCGCTTGTTGCGATTTTGTCTTGCGCAGCTTCTCTTTGAGCTCTGTTACAAGAATCGAAAGATCTTCTTTCTCCAAGAGAATGCGAATCGCCTCTCCGCCCATTTTAGCTGTAAAGCTATCAGAACCCCACTTCTCTTGGGCTTCACGATACTCTGCATCTGTTAAGAGCTGTTTTTTCTCAAGGCCTGTTCGACCTGGATCGACAACGAGGTACTCTTCGTAATAGATCACCCGCTCGAGGTCAACAGCTGTCATGCCGAGGATATTTCCAATACGCGATGGCATCGTCTTAAAGAACCAGATGTGAACAACCGGTACTGCAAGATCAATATGGGCCATTCTCTCTCGGCGCACTTTAGATAAAGTGACCTCTACGCCACAACGGTCGCAGACGATCCCCTTATGCTTGATCTTCTTATATTTTCCGCACGCACACTCCCAGTCTCTTGTCGGTCCAAAGATCTTCTCACAAAAAAGACCTCCCTTCTCAGGCTTAAATGTACGGTAGTTGATCGTTTCGGGCTTTTTAATTTCTCCGCGCGACCACTCATTGCGGACCACATCATCTGATGCAATCTTAATGGTCAATGTGTCAAATTTCGAACCCTGGGAACCTTGAAATTCTTCGCTCATGAAAAGATCCTCTAATTGCTAGCTAATTTTATACGCACATCAAAGCAGAGTGCCTGTAACTCTTTTAGTAATACG
>JABDDH010000011.1 GCA_013287705.1 Chlamydiota bacterium
ATAGAATAGCCTTTAGACGAAACATCACGATTCATTTGAAAGAGACCGATGCAACCGGGGTGATCTACTTTGCCGAGCAGCTGCGGATGGCCCAGGAGACGCTCGAGTTTTTTTTAGCCCAGAATCATTTGCCTCTTGGTAGGATCTTGAAAGAGGAGCCGTTTTTCTTGCCCGTTGTCCACGCAGAAGCTGATTATATCGCTCCGATTTTTGTTGGGGATGAGCTTGAGATTGAACTTAAAGTAGAGGCGATAGGTAGCTCTTCGTTTACTCTTGGATTTACTTACCTTAGGCAGCAGGTGCTTGTGGGGAAGGCTCAACTGATTCACGTTACTGTTAATAAAGAGACAAGACGCCCCATGCCGATTCCAGAGAAGCTGCGCACTATTTTGGTAGGGGTTCAAGAAGCGGTTGGAAGCCAACGGGAACCTTGAATTGTGGCAACAGAGAGCGTAGCTTCTTTATACAGAGCGCGTCTGGGTATTCTAAAAAGGCGAAGGGGCGCATACCAAATTCGGGACACTCAATGGGAATCACCCGAGCCTTACCTCGAGTCAATTGGGTAAGAATCGCTTCAATCTCCTCAGGTTGAATATTTTCTCCTCCGGAGATAAAGAGGCGATCTTTCCGCCCCTTATAGCTCAAACGCTCATCTTTCCAGCAGCCTAGATCTTTTGTCAGAAAATAGCCGTTCTGAAGGGGTAGGTGTAGGGCATGATTTTCTAGATAGCCTTGAAAGAGGGTAGGGCCTGCAATACCAATTTCCCCGTCAATGAGGGTGACTGTGCGTCCGGGCGCCACAACTCCATCGATGGCGATAAACGAGCAGGTCTCTGTCATTCCGTAGGTTGTAACAATTGGCAAAGCGCACGCGCGCGCCTCTTCTAATAGAGCTTTCGGAATGGGAGCCCCCCCAAGGAGGATCAGTTGGAGGTGTTTTTTTGCTTGGGCCAGGCGATGTGGATCTTCTTGTAGGAGGCGGTAGAGTTGTGTCGGGACAAGGGAGATGTGACTGATCCGATGTTGTATTATAGCGTCGAGTAAGGGAAGTTCTGAAAGGACAAGGGTTGCGCCGAAAACTGCTGTCCGGAACAGGATCGCCATGCCGCTGACATGAAAGAGGGGGAGGGTCAGGAGCCATTTGTCGTTCCGCGTTAGATCAATACCGCGCGTTGCATAGAGGTGATTATCGAGGCTATGGACGGCGATTTTAGGCGTGCCTGTCGTCCCAGAGGTCAAGAGAAGTGTTGCAGCGTTACAGTGGGGGAGAGCGATAGGGAGTTGGGGATCTGGCAGTTTTGGGTTGAGAGGGAAGGCGGGGATTTTCTGCGCCAAGAGGCTTAAAAGTGTCAAACATGAGGAGATGTTTTTTTCTGCCTTAAAAGAGACATACCCAAGATGACTCACAATGTGGTTTTGGGACGAAGCGAAAGCTCCCGCGGTTGATACGATCAGATTGTCGCTCATATTAGAAATATGAGCTAAATTTGGTCGTTCAACCCCGGGGCTGTGGCTCGTCTCGAAATCCACATTGTGAGCCACCTTGGGTGTGAAACTCTTTTTTTGATACTGTTGCAGAATAGGTTTATGGGGTGCAAGAGTATCTGTTTGAATGGAAAAGTGAGGATCGATCCACTCCATATTCACACCGTTTTAACTTTGAAAGATTGGGCCTAAGTTCAGGCGGAGTATATAAAGTCGCGCCTTTAAACAGAAGGGGTTCTTCAAGAAGCTCTTCTCCAAGAAAGCGATAGGTGTCAAGGCCGACAGGCTCCTCTTCTGCAGAGAGTGCCGCAATATGGGCAAGGCCGATGCCCGTTTCAAAAGAGCTGCTGTAGACGGTGCGGAAAAGAGTTTTGGGCGGTTTTTGCAGGGTTGGTTTGATGATATGCGCAACACAATGTGGTGTATCTGGCGGATTTTTTTCGCGTAGTGACTCGTCAAGTGCTGTAGGGTAGGGAAAACAGGAAAGCTCTCTGGAGTCTTTAAGAGGCTCTTCGAAGTAGTCGTAGCTCTTGAGGGGCAGTTTTTTAGCTAAATGAAGAGCCTCTTTTAAGTCCCAAGCACGGTTCGCGTCGAGTTTGAGGAGGAGGTGTGGATGTAGCTTTTCTACAAGCTGCACAATTTCAGTAAAACAGAGAGAGGAGACTTTACACTTAGCGACTGTAAAGCCGTCCTGAATCATTTTTTCTGCATCCTGGAGGATCTGGCAGTAGGAGCCAGTTAAGAGGCCAGAGACGGGGCGAGAGACGGATTTTAGGGTGGGTTTATGTGCGGCAATTAATCCAAAGCTGACAGAAGGGTAGAGGGGGCCACTTGTTTTACCTTCTAGGTAAGCGACCAGTTGGGTATGGGCTTCTTTGTGGCTCTCCTGACTCCATCCTGGCAGTGGGGCAATTTCACCCCAGCCAGTCTGACCGTTTTGAGTTGTGAGACGCAGTAGGGTCCCGACGCGTCTTTTAATCGCTGTTTTGATCGGAATATCATAAGTATAAAGCGCATACTCTTTCACATCACTCCTATACAAAAGAGCAGAGTATACAAAAAAAGCAAAAGAGCCACTTGTGGCATCAGTTGATCAAGTCTTGTGCGTTCTGTTTTTATAAGCTTGTATATCAGCCTTACTGCTAAAACAAGCGTCACACTTGCCCACCAGATACGAGGTGCAAAGGGCATACAGAAAAGGGGGACAAGCGTTGCAACTAGAACTGCGATTGCAAATTCCCACATGCCAAAAATCGGCCCCAAACGGACAGCAAGCGTCTTTTTCCCCACTTTTTGATCCTCTTCCCGATCACGCAAATTATTAATGATCACAAGCGCACAAGAGAGAAGCCCCGGAGCTATCCCTGCAACAAGGTAAAAGAAGTGCAACTGGCCTGTTTGCAAAAATGCAGTACCTGCAACGGCTATAGGACCAAAAAAGGGAAAAATAAAGAGCTCTGCAGCCCCAAGATAAGCAAGGGGAAAGGGCCCTGCTGTATAAACAAGCGCGAGTAGTAGCGAAATGGCAACAAGTGCTGCGATGATCACACCCCCTTGCCAAATTAGATAAGAGCCAAGAAATGCGGTTATAGTGAAAGAAGAGAATATGGCCCGCTGCATGACTCTTTTAGAGACAAGGCCTGCTTGCATCACACGGATCTCTCCGACTCTTGTTTTCGAGTCTGCACCTTTGGCATAGTCAAAGTAGTCATTGACTAGATTCGTACTGATCTGGATACCGAGCGCTGTCAGCAAGGTAAAAAGAAAAATAGGGAGGGAAAAGCTCCCTTCATGCCACCCAATTGCCGTCCCAATCAGCACAGGGCTTGCGCTTGCTATCAACGTTCTTGGACGGATAGCCAGGATCCATATCTTTATCATTATGGCCTCTTAGGGAAACGGTTAAAATCTGGTTTGCGTTTTTCTAAATAGGCGTGATGCCCTTCTTGACCCTCCTCTGTCATGTAGTAGAGCAGTGTCGCATTGCCAGCAAGCTCCTGTAACCCTGTCTGGCCATCGCAGTCGGCGTTGAGTGCTGATTTTAGACAGCGCACAGCGAGGGGGGAGTGTTGGAGTATTTCATGGCACCAAGTGAGGGTTGTTGCTTCAAGATCTTCTAATGGAACAACGCAATTGACAAGACCCATCTCAAGTGCTTCTTGTGCCGAATATTGACGACACAAGAACCATATTTCACGTGCCTTTTTTTGTCCGACGATGCGAGCCAAATAGCTTGAGCCGAAGCCGCCGTCAAAAGAACCGACTTTTGGTCCCACCTGGCCGAATCTGGCATTATCTGCTGCAATCGTTAAATCGCACACGACGTGCAGAACATGGCCACCGCCGATTGCGTAACCTGCGACCATAGCAATGACAGGCTTAGGGCATGTTCGAATGGCGCGCTGAAAATCGAGGACGTTGAGTCTTTCCACTCCTTCTTGGTCACTATAACCTGCCTTGCCACGGATCCTCTGGTCACCGCCAGAACAAAATGCTTTTGTTCCAGCTCCAGTTAAAATAATGACACCGATCGAAGGGTCGTTGCGCGCCTCCTCTAGAGCCTTTGACATTTCGGTCACGGTCAATGGACGAAAGGCGTTGTGAACTTCAGGTCTGTTAATTGTGATTTTGGCAATAGCTCCTTGTTTTTCGTAGAGGATATCAGTAAATTCAGCAACTTTTACCCAAACAGGTGCACAGGTCATTTGCATAGGAGCTCCTTTTCGCTTAGTAGTTCTTGATGTAGCTTATAATTTTCTTGTCTATGGGTCGTAACTTCAATGAGACAGGACTTTCCGCGTTTGATCGTTTCGAGCAGCTCTTCTTTTGTCTCAGATCGATGGTAAGGGATATGAAAAAGAGCTGCCGCTTCCGAAAAGTTAAAGTTGTGCTCGGCTGCAAAAAACTCGTCAAGGGCCGCATCGCTCTTAATTGGTAAAAAAGAGAAGATACCGCCACCTGAGTTGTTGATGACAATGAGGATGATTGGGTATATGGATTTGGAAATAAAAGCGAGTGAATTAAGGTCGTGGAGGGCTGCTTGATCTCCGATCAGTGCGATAAGAGGACTTTTCGCCCCATGGGCAAGACCGGTTAACATAGCGATGTTCCCATCGATGCCAGAAAGACCACGGCTTGTAAAAATGGGGCCGATAGGCACCTCTGGGAAGAGGTGGGCGTCAGCATCGCGGATCGGCATACTGTTTGCGATGAAAATGGCCCACCCACTCGGCACATGTGCAAGTGTACGCACAACTTCAATTTCGTTAAGTCTTGTCTCTTCTTGTAGATTCGAAGAGATGATTTTTTTGTAGTGAGAAGAGAGCTCTTGCCACACTTGCGACCAGCCTTCTTGAGCTTGACACAAGAAGAGCAGTTCTGTGCAAAACTGTGTGGGATCGTAGGTAATACGGTGTGTGACAGAAGACTCTGGATCGTAAAACTTGTCATGGTCGACAACAAGACAGTAAATGGGGCTTTTAAGCCACTTAAGGAGCCGTTTTGAGACAATTCTGTCTCCTAGATGGAGCACAACTTCGGGACTTTTCTGCGGGGATTTGTCTAAAATTGCCTCATAATGGGCAATGAGTCCTGGATTCCCTGACGATCTGAGCCCAGAACCAATATCTGCAAGGATCGGAAAGCCAAGTTTTTGGCTCAGTGCAACGATGGGCTCTGTTTTTACAGTGCAACTGTGGCCCACAACAATCACGCCGCGCGTTTTTCCAGAAAAGAGCTCTGCATACCGCTCAAGGTTCAAAGAGCTGTGTATCGAGCTTGCGTATTCTGTATGCATTGGGGTAAATTCGGGTCTTGGTTCTTCAAAAAACGGCTCGCGGAACATGCAGTTGAGGTGAACGGGACCAAGTCTTGCTTGATCTACAGCATAGGCGACAGTACTGCAGAGATAAGCTCCACTCAAATTCTGATCTGGGGGAGGTAAGTCGACAAAAACATGAACATAAGAGCCGAAGATCTTAACCTGGTCAGCTGTCTGGTTGGCTCCACGTCCGCGCAGCTCTTGGGGACGATCTGCTGTTAAAAGGATCAGGGGAATGCGGCTCTCTTGTGCCTCCATAACAGCGGGGAAGAGGTTCCCAACGGCGCCGCCGGACGTCACAACAATGGCAACAGGTTTTTTACTTGCCTTTGCTCTACCAAGAGCGTGGAACGCCATACCCCGTTCATCAAAATGGACAGAGTAGTCTAGACGCTTATCACGTGCAATCGCAACGGCAAGGGGAGTTGATCGCGAGCCGGGAGAGAGACAGAAGGTCGTTACACCGGACCTGATGAGTTGATCAATGAGAAGTTGATTCCAGTGCATCGATCAGTGTCCTAATTTTCTGATTAAGCTCTTCCCATTCTTCTTGTGCAGAGGAGCCTGCAACAATTCCAGTTCCAGCAAAGAGATGCGCTCTATTTTCTTGCATAAGAGCAGATCTTATTGCGACGCAAAACTCTGCGGCATCTCGGCTTGCCCAACCGATCGGGCCGCTGTACCAGCCACGCTGGCACGTTTCCAGAGCTGAGATGGTACGCAGAGCCTCTTTTTTTGGCAAGCCGCCAATTGCGGAGGTTGGATGAAAAATCTGGATGAGTTGCTGATCTGTATAGGATCTATTGAGGCAGCCAGAAAATTGTTGATAAATGTGAAAAAGGTGTGCAGATTTTTTTATAGAAGAAGGGGTGGCTGTATGATGTGAGCAGAGGTTTGAGAAGAGATCTTGTAGTTCTTGTTTCACAAGGCTAAATTCGTTTTTTAGCTTAAAAGAGCCGAGAAGATCTTTTTCTGAGAGGGCTGTTGCTGCAAGGGCTTCACTCTGCACGATTTTTCCGTCACGTCTATAGAGGCGCTCTGGTGTTGCGCCAAGAAAAGCGGATCTAGGGGAGAGTTGTAAACAAAAAAAAGTGACGCTTTTTTCTGGGAGATTTTTTTTGAGTTGAGCGAGGAGCTGCCAAGGACATGACGCCTGATCTAGAAGAAGTTCTGTTCTTCTGGCAAGAACTGCTTTGTCCAGGTAGCCGTGTGCAATGGAGTTTAAGATGGAAGTGACTTGATCTTCCCAATGTGGATATGTAGGCGTGTCAACCCTACTTAGAATACGCGATCCTGTTTGTATTGAAGCGGATCGAGTGATAGACTCATTGGCACGAAAGACCTTATAGAAGCCTTGGGCATTTATGTGCCATTCTTGTGCTGGAAGAAAAAAATAACTTTTTGGAAAATGAGCCCAGAGATTTTCTGTCGCGTTAGAAAAAGCTATACCGCCATAAACCCTTTCTGAGGAGTCGGGGATTGTCTCCCACTCTTGCACAGCGCCGCATGCAGCAATGCGCGAACCCAAACGATCTTCCCAATAGAACTTGGGAAATAGATTTGTTGTTGTTAAAAAGGTAAATAGCTCTTGTGAGCTCATTTTTAGAACCTATGAAGAGCGAGAATTCCGTCATCAAACCCTGTGCCGCGAAAAGCAATACCTGCTGAAGCAACCGTTGAAAGAACTAGAGGCTTAGGCTTTTTTTGATTTGTTGAGTTGGGTACTAAGCTCACAATACAAAATTTATCTTCTTGATCATAATGTGTCTCTATCTCGGGAACTGAATCCGAACTGCGCTCCACATTTTCTTCTTGCTCTTGACAACAAGCAGTTATCCATTTGTGTTCTTTATCAATTTTTACGATCCCAGTTGTGACATACTGTGTAGAAGTCACAGCAGCTAGATCAATAGCGGGAGGGTTAACTTCGAAACCCGCTTTACTCATTTTTTGAGAATAACTCTCTGCATCCACGCCCGGTCCTTCTATGGGAACCAGCCAACAGGGGGCTAGAGCCGGAGTCTTTTGATGTTGTCTTAGAGCTGCATTGTCAAAGGGTTTGGAAGCCGCATATCCGTTGTTTTTGGGATGTTGGACAATTGTTCCAAAAAGTTCTAACGTGAAAGGTTTTTTATTAATATACTGTGGGCGCAAGATGGGGAAGTTAAGCAACTGGGTTTTGTTCTGATAGCAAAATAAAATACATTCTTTTGTCATTTCAGGCTCTTCTCCTACATCAACGCCAAACCAATGGAACCATGATTCTTTTCCAAAGCCTTCTGGACCAAATAGAAACCTCATGACAAGAGTTGTAATCTTGTTGTTTAGATGTTCTTTTAGAGGAGATTCTATTGTGAAATATATTTCTGGGTTTAAGTCTGCACCTATAACCTGCGATCCATGTGAAACTGCCACTGTCATATCAAACTCTTTTTCTTATTCTGGTCATTTCCAGAACCAAGATGGTAAACTTCGTTTTTTTTTTTGACAAGCAGTCAATCGTCAAATCTTAAATCATCAGGATTAATTGGAGAGTCACTGCGGATTCTGTAGTGAAGCAACAATGGCAGCTCAGAATCTGTTAATGGTCTATTTTTTTTATTTAAGCACACAAACAGATTGGAAAGGAGTGGGATTGTTAGAAAGATGCAAGTGAGAGCTGATTTTTTTGAAATATACCTAAAATAATTATTTGAATTTTTAACGGAATTTGGCGTGACGATAAAAACAAGCTTTAAAAACAATTCGACCAAGTTTGTAACTGTACTGACTACTGGAATGTAGTCACATGTAACGCTTGTTTTTATAAGTATTTTTGATAATTTCATGACCGGAATTATACCAGAACTGATTGTATTAAAACCAGTCTATTTTTTTATAGAGGATGCCCAACGTACAGCGATACAACCCCAAACGTTAGTGGATGGGCCGTACATGCGACAAAACCTGCCTCTTCCATTTTGTCAATAAATTCCTGACCATAAGGAAAGGTTTCGATTGTCCGGTTAAGGTAGGTGTAGGCCGCCTTCTGTTGTGAAATAAGGCCTGCGATGCGGGGGAGACAGTGGCGGAGGTAGAAGAGGTGGCTGCGTTTGAGCCAAGGGTTGCTGGGTTGTGAAAATTCCAGAATGAGAAGTCTTCCGGTTGGCTTTAAAACGCGGCGCATCTCCTGTAAGGCTTGTTTTAAGTCTGTGACATTGCGAATTCCAAAGGAGATGGTGACAACGTCGAATGTACTATCGGCAAAAGGAATAGCTAATGCTGACGCCTTTTCTAGCTGTACTTTATGAGAGAGTAGGTGCTCTTTAACCTTACGTGCAAACAGATTGAGCATCTCTTGTGACATGTCAATGCCAACAGCCTGACGGATCCTACCTGTCTTGATTAAAGAGAGAGTCTGGTCTCCAGTTCCTGTTGCAACATCCAGTAAGTCTAAGTCATCTCCATAGGGGAGCTGAGCTTTAACTGCATGACGCCAGTAGCTGTCTAGACCAAAAGAGAGGAGTTTGTTGAGCCGATCATAAGTTGGAGAGATCTGGTCGAACATCTTCCAGATCTCAGTGCGTGACGGCTCGTGCTGATCCATCATACTCCTATTTAGGCGGTCGTTTTCTCTCTGCCTCTGTCAAATAACGCTTGCGCAAGCGAATGTGACGCGGTGTCACTTCGACAAGCTCATCGTCCTGAATAAAGTCGATCGCCTGCTCTAAAGTAAAGTTACGAGCCGGTGTTAGGATGATATTTTCATCGCTGCCGGATGCGCGTACGTTTGTCAGCTGTTTACCCTTAGTCACGTTGACAATCAGATCGTTATCACGCGAATGCTCGCCGACAACCATTCCTTCGTAGACCTCTTCACCTGGAGAGACAAAGAGCGTTCCACGCTCTTGTACACCAAAGGCGGCGTATCCCGTCACTTTTCCAGAACAGATCGAGATCATCACCCCTTTTTCTCTACCTGGGATCGGACCTTTCCATGGCGTGTAACTATCAAAAACCGATGTTAGGATACCAAGACCGCGCGTGACCGTCATGAATTCATTGCGGTAACCCATAAGTCCACGAGTTGGGATCAAAAATTCGAGTGTTGTGATATCGTGTTCGTTTGTATTTAGAGCGCGCATCTCTCCCTTGCGGCGTGAGAGCTCTTCAATGACAGAACCAGAAAATTGTTGCGGCACTTCAATATGAGCAATTTCAAGAGGCTCATGTTTGACCCCATCAATCTCCTTTATAATCACTTGAGGTTTGGAGAGGGTAAACTCATAATCTTCACGGCGCATCGCCTCAATTAAAACAGCTAAGTGCAGCTCGCCTCGCCCTGAGACGCGCATTGCGTCTTCTCGTGTTAAGCTCTCTTCAATTTTAAGAGAAATATTAGCGCGCTTTTCTTGCATGAGACGATCGCGGATCTTATTCATCGTCACATGTTTTCCATCTTTTCCAACAAATGGACCATTATTGACCATCATGTCGATCGACAATGTGGGTTCTGCAAGGGTAATGGGAGGAAGTTGAACGATGTGGCCTGGCGCTGAAAGCGTGTCTCCAATGATAATATCCGGAATACCTGCGATGCTGACGATGTCGCCAACTCCCGCCTCTTCCATCTCTACTTTTTTAAGACCAAGGTACCCTTCGATTTTCTGCACGCGATGATTTGTAGGATGGCCGTTCACATCAATACGAACAATCGGATCGCCTTTTTTAATTTGGCCTTCTAAGATACGACCGCACGCTTGTCTACCGATAAAGTCGTCGTAAGAGAGACTGACTGCCTGCATTAAGAAAGGTAGCTCGAGGTTCCCTGGTGGTGGAGGGACCGCTTCAATGATGAGTTCAAAAAGCGGACGCATATCAACACGTGGATCATTAATCTCTCTGCAAGCAAAACCTCCAAGACCTGATGCATAGCAAATTTGGAAGTCAAGCTGTTCATCATTTGCGCCGAGCTCGACGAAGAGGTCGAAGGTGAGATTGAGAGCGCGATCCGGATCTGCGTGAGGGCGGTCGATTTTATTGAGAACAACAATTGGACGCAATCCAATACGCAGCGCTTGAGAGAGAACAAATCGGGTTTGAGGCATTGGCCCTTCTTTCGCATCGACAAGAAGCAAGACGCAATTAACAAGGCGCAAGACGCGTTCCACTTCGCCAGAGAAGTCAGCATGGCCCGGGGTGTCGATAATGTTAATTTTAAAATCTTCAAAAAAGATTGAGGTCTGTTTAGCAAAGATTGTAATACCCCGCTCCTGTTCTTGAGCGTTGCTATCCATCATCCGCTCCATAGTCTTTTCGTTATCACGGAAAAGATTAGACTGTTTTAGGAGACTGTCAAGCATAGTTGTTTTGCCGTGGTCAATGTGGGCAATGATAGCGATATTACGAATCTTGTTCGGGGGGATCATCTGATCTTTTTTTGGATCCATGTAACCTTGATTGTATCTTTTTTAAAAGTCGCTATCTTACTTCAAACCTCAATTAATAGCTATGTAAAAAATTATTTTTACATTGCTAGAATCGTCTAATAGGGGTAGAATGTCTGCCGGGGGAGGTGCCTATGGATACGTATTCAGAAGAAGAGTCGATTCATCCGGGAAATTTAATGGAATCTCAAGTCTCCCATTTAGACGACCTCCTAAATGAGAAGCTAGAGCAGGCATTTCACAAGCAGACCTCTCATGTCGTTTTTCATGAGTTAACTAAAATTGCCCTAGAGCACTCCCCAATTGACTTAGCTTATGCCGCATCCCGGTTGCCTCCCAATATTCGTCCTTTGATCTATGAGAATTTAAGCTCTACTGCTCAAGTAGAGTTTATGGTCAACACCGATGCCACAACGCGCAATGCCGTTTTTTGTCACATTGACGATCTCTCTGCAAAAAAATTGATTGAACAGATGGCGCCCGATGAGGCTGTCTCTGTCATTGAAGGGCTCTCTGAGCGCAGATTTAAGCGTCTACTTGAGCTGCTCGAGCCGGCAAAAGCGCGGCGGATTCGTGAAATTCGCAAACACCCAAGCGATAGAGCCGGACGCTTGATGACAAATGAATTTTTTGCTTTCTCTGAGCACAAAACAGTGGGTCAGGTGGCCGCTACGATCCATAACAATCCGGGAATTGATCTGACACATCAAATTTTTGTTGTTGGGGAGACCGGAGAGCTTCTTGGCTTTATCTCTGCGCGCACGTTGATTATTAATCCGCGCCACTTGCGTCTATCTGATCTGATGCGGCCGATTGTGCATAAAGTCTCTCCTGAGTCGACGCGCGAAGAGGTCGTTGAAATTGCTGGACGCTATAAAATTGCAGCTCTACCTGTTGTTGATGTGCAGGGGCGTTTAGTTGGAGTGATTTCTCATGAAGATGTGCTAGAGACAGTTGAAGACTTAGCTGATGAGACAATTGCTAAAATGGCTGGTACCGCTGAAAAGGTGAGTGAGCAAGAGCCTGTGCGTAAACGCTTTTTTGCACGTGCCCCCTGGCTCTTTGTGACTCTTTTCGCAGGTCTTGTCAATGTAGGGGTGATCTCTTCATTTCAGAAGTATGAAGGGGGAGTGTTAACCTTTGTGCTCTTTTTTGTTCCACTCATTACCGGAATGTCAGGTAATATCGGCATTCAGTGTAGTACGGTTCTTGTGCGCAGTATGGCAACAGGACTTCTTTCGCCTGGCAATAGGCGAGAGGTGATGTTCAAAGAGCTCTTGCTTGGTGCAATAACCGGTTCTATTTTCGGCTTTTTGTGCGGCGCCATTGTCTACGCTCTTGAGTTTCTTGGAATCGCCGCATTTTCAGTAGCTCCAGAGGTGATTGGTCTTGTTGTTGGGGTGGGACTTGCTGGCGGCTGTCTTGCCGGATCGCTTCTCGGAGTCTTCTCTCCGTTCTTTTTTGCACGCCTAGGCGTTGATCCGGCAATTGCCTCAGGGCCTATCATCACAGCCTTCAATGACTTCTTGTCGATGGCAATCTACTTCTTGATTGCAATCGGGCTCAGCGCCTGGCTCTTAGGTTAACTTTTGCTAAAAGACAATGTCACTTCCCATTGATTCAGCGTCCTCGGAACAGGAGTTCCTCTCATCGTCAAAGAGCTTTCATTGTCATTGAGTATCGCTTGTGAAAATAGACCAGCGCCTTTAGCCTGAGGTGGAATAGATGCTGTTTGGTAGAGCTCAGCATACTGTCGAAAAAAAGAGTCAGCAGTTTTAATGAGATAGGCCCCCTGACTCACCTCAACTGTCAGACTGCGTTCAGCTAGGTTTTCTTTTACTAATGAAAAGTACTCAACCGTCTGGACCGACTTAATGTTTTTAACGAATAGTTCGAGAAGTTGTTTGAGTCCAATACTAATTTGTTCGGGACCATTTTCCGCTTGAACTGTTCGAAATAACTGCCGGAACTCGTCTTGTGGAGTAGTCTTTTGAAACAATGAGGGGGGGGCTGCTGCCATTAAAAATCTCTCTGGTTGTGGTTTGTTTTTATCGTGTTTGCAAGCATGTTGAGGTCTGGAACACATTTTAGTCAACAACCAAAAATCCTTGTGAATGGGTCTTTACTTTTCCCCGATCAATTGCTATGATTTGCAAGAGTATGAGAACGCCTAGAAATTACGATGGAACAGCTCCGACTAATCGATCGCTCTCTCAGCTTCTTGGGCAAGCTTTGGGGCAGATTAGCAAGAGACTTCAGGATAAACCCGATCTAATTTTGGCCGCTTGGGCAGGTCTTGTTGGAGAAGAATTTGCTTCCATGAGTCGCGCGGTTGCGTTTGAAAACGGGATTCTATCGGTTTTAGTCAATAATGGAGCTTTGTACAGCCTGCTCGTACAGTATGAGAGGCCGAAACTCGTACAACAACTACAAAAGATCTTTCCTTTTGTTAAGATTTATAATATCACCTTTGCAATAGGATAATTAGGTATGACAACCATGACAAACAAAGAATATGACGCCAGTTCGATTACCGTATTAGAAGGACTTCAAGCAGTTCGCGAGCGTCCAGGGATGTACATCGGTGATACAGCAAGCGCCGGACTACATCAATTGGCTTATGAAGTGGTTGATAACTGTATTGATGAGGCGCTAGCTGGCTATTGTAGCGTGATTTCTATTATTCTTCATCCCGATCATTCGATGTCAATTGAAGATAATGGAAGGGGAATTCCTGTTGGCCGTCATGAGAAAGAGTCGTTAAAGGCTGGACGCGACGTTACGGCCCTTGAGGTAGTGTTGACTGTTTTGCATGCGGGGGGAAAGTTTGACAAATCAACGTACAAGGTTTCAGGCGGTCTCCATGGCGTTGGCGTCTCTTGCGTCAATGCCCTTTCTAAACGCCTTCATGTCGAGGTCTATCAAAATAACAAAATGTATGAGATGGACTTTGCGCGCGGCAAGCCCATGGGAGAGCTGAAATTTATTGGGGAGACAAAAAAACGGGGAACAAAAGTCGCGTTTTGGCCAGATGAGACTATTTTTAGTGTCATCGAATTTGATTATGACATTCTTCTTAAGCGCTTTCGTGAGCTTGCCTTTCTCAATCGCGGCTTGACACTGATTTTCCGCGATGAACGTCTTGATGGACGGGGAGAGATTACGTTTTGTTATGATGGGGGGCTCTCTTCTTTTGTCTCCTACCTTAATGAAAATAAAGAGCCGCTCTTTCCTAAACCGATTTACATTCACGGGATCAAAGAGAGCCATGATGGGCCAATTGAGTTTGAAGTGGCCATGCAGTGGAATGACACGTACACAGAAAACCTCTACTCCTATGTTAATAACATCTCAACACGCCAAGGTGGAACCCATGTTACTGGCTTTTCTACAGCATTAACGCGAGTACTCAATCAATATATCAAAACACATGGACTGCTTAAGTCGGATAAGGTGTCGGTATCAGGTGACGATATGCGTGAGGGGATGACAGCTGTTATCTCCGCAAAGGTCCCCAACCCCCAATTTGAAGGACAGACAAAACAGCGCCTCGGCAATAGTGATGTGGCGTCGGTCTCTCAAGTGATTGTAGGAGAGCATCTCACCGTCTTTTTAGATGAGAATCCTCTGATTGCAAAAGCGATTGTCGAAAAGGCAATCATTGCCGCTCAAGCACGAGAGGCTGCCCGTAAAGCGCGGGAGTTGACGCTGCGAAAGACAGCCCTTGATAGTGCACGCCTACCGGGGAAATTGACAGATTGTCAAGAGAAAGATCCAGCTCTTTGTGAGATTTATATCGTAGAGGGAGACTCTGCGGGTGGGTCTGCAAAATCAGGTAGAGACCGCAGATTCCAAGCGATTTTACCGATTCGTGGGAAAATTTTAAATGTTGAGAAGGCTCGTCTCGAGAAGATCCTACAGAATACAGAGGTTGGGGCCATGATTGCCGCCTTTGGTTGCGGGATTGGAAATGATAACTTTAACTTAGAGAAGCTCCGCTACCATAAAATCATTATCATGACGGATGCGGATGTGGATGGATCGCACATCCGCACACTTCTATTGACATTTTTCTATCGTCACATGCCGGCTCTTATTGAAAACCACTTTATTTACATCGCTCAGCCGCCACTGTATCGCGTTACGCGTAAAAAGGTAAGCCGCTATATTCACAGCGAAAAAGAGATGGATAATTATCTCCTTCATTTGGGAATTAGTGATTTAAAAATTCGTTTGATTGGCCATCATGAGACTTTAGAGAAGAAGATGCTCGAAGAGCTGCTCGGTGCGATTTTATCAGCAGAACAGTTTGTCTCTTACGTAGAGAAAAAAGGGATGCTTTTCCGTGATTTTCTCCTGCAGCGCAACGAGATTGGGGAATTTCCTAGATTTCAGGCGACGGCTAGCGGTAAAACGCAGGTTCTCTATAGTGCAGATGAGCTTAAAAACCTTAAAGAGGCCGATGACGCCTTCCAAAGAGAAGAGCATAAAGCTACCCTTGCCTCCATTCCTGAGGAAGAGCAGACAGAAGAGATGCGCCTGTTCCACTCCAAGCCGCTCTTTTTTATCGAATTGTACGATCCAGAATTACTTAAAAAGATTCAACTGCAGCTGTTGCAATTTGATTTGTCGATTAATCAATTCAACAGTGCAAATGGAAAGCTTTTTGATGTTCTTGATGAAGCTGGGGGTGAGACCCCAATCTACACGTTAAAAGATGGGCTGGACCTATTTCGAGTGAATGGACGCCGCGGAATTGAGATTCAACGGTATAAGGGTCTTGGTGAGATGAATGCCGATCAGCTGTGGGAGACCACGATGGATCCAAAAAAACGGACGCTACTACAAGTCGATATTCCGGATGCGATAGCAGCCGATCACATGTTTACAATGTTAATGGGAGAAGATGTTCCTCCTCGCAGGGCTTTTATTGAACATCATGCACTCTCTGTTAAGAACTTGGATGTATAATTATGTCATATACAAAAGATGAAGTTATTGTTTCTCGCAATGTAGAAGAAGAGGTTAAGGAGAGCTACTTGCGCTACTCTATGTCCGTAATCGTCTCTCGTGCGCTACCCGATGCGCGGGATGGACTAAAACCGTCTCAACGCAGAATCTTATTTGCGATGCGCCAGCTCAACCTCTCTCCAGGAGCTAAACATCGTAAGTGTGCAAAAATTTGCGGTGACACTTCTGGAGACTACCATCCCCATGGAGAGACTGTGATCTATCCGACACTTGCCCGTATGGCGCAAGAGTGGGCGATGCGTTTTTGTCTTGTCGATGGACAAGGAAATTTTGGGTCTGTTGATGGTGATGCGCCAGCTGCGATGCGTTATACCGAAGCGCGGTTGACCCACGCTTCTATGGCGCTGATGGAGGATCTAGAAAAAGATACTGTCGATATGGTCTCAAACTACGACGAGACGCGCGAGGAGCCAACTGTCTTCCCAGCCAAGTTCCCCAATCTTTTGGCTAACGGAACGTCGGGGATTGCCGTTGGTATGGCGACAAATATTCCACCTCATAATATCGAAGAGCTCACGGCCGCAACGCTTTTGGTTCTTGATCGGCCTGACGCCTCAATTGATGAGATTATCGCTCTGATGCCAGCTCCCGATTTCCCAACAGGTGGGGTTATTTGTGGCTATCGCGGTGTGAAAGAGGCGTACCATACAGGTCGTGGTAAGATTTTACTGCGCGGACTTCTCCGCGTTGAGGATGCTGAGGGTTCTGATCGCCAAAGAATTGTAGTCGATGAGATCCCCTACAACGTCAATAAATCAGCCCTCATTACCCATATCGCAGATCTTGTCAATGAGAAGACACTCTCTGGCATCTCTGATCTGCGCGATGAGTCGGATAAGGACGGAATGCGCATTGTTTTTGAACTCAAACGCGGCGAGATTCCCGATGTGACGATCAATCAGCTCTATAAATTTACCGATCTACAAGTGACGTTTGGCTGCAACATGCTGGCTCTTGATAAAGGGCTGCCGCGAACAATGAATGTCAAACAGCTCATCTCCGTCTGGATCGACCATCGCATCGATGTGATCCGCCGTAGAACACGCTTTGAACTTGCAAAAGCAGAGGCGCGCGCCCATATCTTAGAAGGTTATATCAAAGCTTTAGATAATCTAGATGCAATTGTGCGTTTGATTCGCTCAAGTCAGACACGTGACCATGCCAGATCTGAATTGATGGCGACATATAGCCTATCAGAAAAACAGGCGAACGCCGTCCTTGATTTACGTCTCTATCAACTCACGGGTCTTGAAAAAGAGAAGATCGAAGCGGAGTATCAAGAGCTCACTTCAAAAATTGCCCATTATCGCGCAGTTCTAGCAAGTGAGATCCTGGTACGCGCCATCATCAAACAAGAACTTACAGAACTACGCAAAGATCGAAGAGCTGAGCGCAAGACAAAGATTATAGCCGCAGAAGGGGAGTTCCAGATGGAAGACCTCATTCCCGACACCCCGGTTCTCATTACAGTCTCAACAGATGACTATATCAAGCGGATGCCGGTAGACACCTTTCGTGAACAGAGACGTGGTGGACATGGCGTCATCGGCATGGATATGAAGAAGGAGACAGATACGCTTAAAGACATCTATGTCGCTTCAACACATGACACGTTGATGATCTTTACAAATTTGGGTAGATGCTACTGGATTAAAGTATGGCAAATTCCGGAGACAGGACGCAGATCTAAGGGAAAACCGCTTGTTAACTTACTTGAGGATATCCAGCAGAATGAGAAGATTGCAACAGTTCTGTGTGTTAAAAATTTTGTAGAGGAGAGGTCGATTCTTCTTGCGACAAAGCTCGGTGTCGTGAAAAAAACAGAGCTTGGAGCCTTTAGCTCGCCACGTCGCAAAGGAGTTTACGCCATTAATATTGATGAGGGCGATGAGGTGATTGGGGCCCATTTAACGGCAATAGGGGATCAGATCATGCTCTTTACTCATGATGGAATGGCTGTCCGCTTTGATGAAGTGCAGGTGCGTCCGATTGGTCGTGTGGCACGTGGGGTAAAAGGTGTGACGTTGCATGAGAGTGACTACGTTGTCTCCTGTGAGGTTGTTCGTGGAGACGAGTCTATCCTTGTGATTTGCGAAAATGGTTATGGGAAACGATCTAAAGTCGATGACTTCCGTCACACCAATCGCGGTGGTGTGGGAGTCCGTTCTATTATTACAAGTGCGCGCAATGGTCCTGTAATTAATGCACTTCGTGTGACAGATAGTGATAGCGTTGTGATCATGTCCAATACAGGGCAGACGCTCCGGACCTCGATGGAAGATGTTCGGGTGATGGGAAGATCGACACAAGGGGTGCGTTTAGTGCATCTGGACGAAAACGGAAAGATTGTCGCGGCGCGTAAGATCGAACAGATGGACAGTAGTGAAAAAGAGTAGTGGTCTATTTATCACCTTTGAAGGCGGTGAAGGGGCTGGTAAAACGACGTTGATTGAGGGTATGCGCGCTCTTTTACAAGAACGCGCATACCCGGTCGTTGTGACCCGTGAGCCCGGTGGAACCCCTTTTGGAGAGAAGATACGCGACATTGTTTTGCATCGCCACGACCTAAACATCCTAAAGCGAAGCGAGCTTTTTTTATTTTTAACGGATCGAGCACAGCATGTCGAAGAGCTTATTCGCCCATCTCTTGAAGAGGGATGTATTGTTTTATGCGACAGATATATTGATTCGACTTTTGCCTATCAAGGTGCGCGTGGTTTTGATGAGACGCTCCTTAGACAGTTGTGTGATGTTGCAACGGGTGGGCTCTATCCAGAACGAACCTTTTATCTGGATCTAGATCCGCATATTGGCTTAAAGCGTGTGGAGGCGGCAAAAGGGGGAAGGGATCGGATCGAACAAGAGAAACTGGACTTTCATCAGAAAATCCGCTTAGCTTTTCATCGTTTTGCAAAACAAGAGCCCGAGAGAATTCAGATGATCGACGCTCAAAGGTCGGCTCACACAGTCCTTTCTGAAACAATGGAGGTGCTGAGTGCCATTCTCTCACATCGCAGGTAATGATTCTGTTAAATCAGAATTAACCTCTCTTTTACCATCTCTTAAGGGCACCACGCTTCTTTTTTCTGGACCCCCAGGAGTAGGTAAACTTAAAATGGCAAAAGCCATTGGCGCTTATCTGCTTAATGATAAAGAGCGCGTGGATAAAGAAAATCATCCAGATTTAAGCCTCTACTGTGTGGAAGGGAAAAGCCGGATTCACACGGCAGAATCTATCCAAAAACTGATCGACACATTGCAAATCCCCCCTTTTGAAGCAAGTTGCCGCATCGCGATTGTTGATGCTGCAGAGCGCATGCCCACTACAAGCAGTAATCGGCTCCTTAAAAGCTTAGAAGAGCTTGAAGCGACATGGGTTGTCATTCTTATCACCACCCATCCTGAAAAGCTCTTGCTGACAATTGTCTCTCGCAGCCGTTCCATAAGATTTTTGCCTCTAAAAGAGGAAGAGCTGAATGCCGCAGATCCGCGTATTGCCTATCTTGCGGAAGGGTCTTTACAGAAAGCCTCTCTTCTTGGAGCGCCGCTACAGCTCCAGATTTGGGACCATCTAAAGAAGTTGGAGGAGAGTCGACTCTACCACAAGCGTCTGCTATTAATCCAATCAATTGATCAAATCCTGACAGGGGTGGAGGAAGAGAACCTGGAAACAGAAGTGGATCTACTCTTTGATCAGCTGCTTTACCTGCACAGGGGAAGCCCCGATCTTGATGCACGTGCAGATCAAATAGAGCATGGACGCGCAGCCTACAAACAGCATATTAAGTTAAAAACCATTCTTGACTGGTACTATCTTCTAGATAATACCATTTGCGGAAAATAATTTCCGCAAACACACAAAGAGTTACCAAAGATCAACTACGTGTTTTAATTTTAATAATTTTTGATCTAATGGGAAACGCTGCCCTTCAAGATAGAAAAAAACAAAAGAGAGATCTTTCAGATTTCGAGGTTTACTGAATACTTCACTTATCCTCATCAAGACTTTATTTAAAAACTCCAGGTCCATTGCTTGGCCAACAGAAAAAAAACTTGTAAATGCGTTTGCTACTTTAACCAGATTATGTGGTGAAACTGATGATAAATTCCTTTCCAAAAGTTGTTGAATAGCATTCATTAAAAGAATGTCATAAGTCTTGAATGAAGCAAAAGCAGATGCAACATTCACCAAGTGATGCAGTTTTAATTCAGGATCAATGTTTACAATTTTTTTATATATTTCTTTAGATATGGATTCGACGAATCTTGAATAGGTAATTTCAAGTTTTGATAATGAAAAAATAACAGAGGAGAGTTCTTCGGAGTTGAAATGAGAAATTCTTTCTTGTGCATGAGCGCAAGTTACATCCAACCAATTTTGATTTTTGAAATTAAGTTGTGAGACTCCCCACAGTGTATTCGCTATATGTCTAGGCTCATAAGCGAAAATATTTTGTTGCATATCTTCTAGCAGTAGATTTAAAAACTGGCTATTTTTTATCTGCAGCTTCCCATAAGCTCGAACCATTTGACTCATACAGCTCGGGACTATCTGCGGCAATAGAGCAGTAACTCTCCTTTCAAAGCGATAGAGAAGTACTGGGTAGTCAATTGTAAATTGTTGATACAAGTCTAAAGAGAGCTGCTCTGCAAGGATGTTCAGGGCAGAAGCGATATGAATCACGTAAAAATTGTCCACATTCGCTAGGCAGAATTCGGCAAACTGTTGCGGCTTATTTTGTCCCCAACTCTCCTTCATACGGGACAGTGCATGCAAAAGCGTAGGCTTAAGGGTATTTCCCTTATGCTGAGCGCAAGCTCCCGCACCCTCTGGCCTTTGAATCATCTCTAAAACCCCATTGTGAGGTACATTGAGTTTAGAACCCTCAAGTACAGTAATCGGTCCTGGACACAGCTGTTGCATTACAAGAAGGTCACGGTTACTCTCCGGCTGACTTCTGATCACGGAAGCCATAGTATTCTGGACTTTAGGATCTGTCGAGTTTTCTCGAGGAGTTAGTTGAACCGTAGCAGCTAATAGCGAATCAGGAAGATCTAATTGGCTAGCCTCAACTCGGTGTGGCGAAGAATGATCCGTGCTTCCTTGTACTCTGGGTATCGCTGCCATGGTTTTTTCCTTTGTAACGAGTATATTTGCTCTTGGCCACTTGGCCAAAGGTCCTAAAGTCGAGGTGAAGTATACTAATAACGCAATTTTCCAGACCAGCCTAATTTTGAGCGCAGTGTTGAAAAATAGTCTCTACGCAATAGGGTAACAAGTTTGAATTTTTTGGAGTTGCGTTTGATACGGCAGATTTCTCCTTTTTTAAGGGCAAAGCGGTTCATCCCGTCTGCCCGAACCTCGACTGGATCGTAATCACTCAGATACTGAATCTGAATCTCTTTATCGGATGTGACGACAATGGGGCGATTGGAGATCGTATGGGGGCTAATTGGGGTGATAACAAGCGCATCAAGACTTGGAACCAGAATCGGGCCGCCAGCTGCGAGCGAGTAAGCTGTCGAGCCATTCGGCGTTGCAATGATCATGCCATCGGCTTCAAAAGTATTGAGATATTCTCCATCGACGTGAATGGCAAGTTCAATGAGACTTGGATTAATGGCTCTATGGATAACAATATCATTGACAGCTGTGCATTTTTCCCCATGCACAGACTCCACTTGGATTTTAATGCGCTCTTCAATGCGATAGGCGCCATCGATCAAGTCTTGAAGGCTCGGGTAGATGTCAGAGATAGGAATATCAGCCATAAAGCCGAGATGTCCCAGATTAATGCCTAAAATCGGAAGATCAAGCTCTTGGTATTTGTGGCAGAGGCGCAAAATCGTTCCGTCACCGCCAAGTGAAATAATAAAATCAATGGTTTTTGGGTCAATCTCTGACATGGAGGTAAGGGAGAGCGCTCTGGCATCGGCCTCTTCTGCAACTACCCTATGGCCTCGACTATGGAAAAATTCGCAAATTGCGACGGCAACATCCCTGGACTGTTGCTGTATAAGATTGGGAACAAGGGCAATAATCATGAGATTCCAAAAGTTTACGTGCCTATTTTTACACAAATGGGTAAAATTTGTGTATGAAGATCTTTTTTTTATTTTTATTTTTTTTCTCTTTTGAGCTTAAAGCAGATCCCTTAGCAACACTCCCATTCAATCCAAAAGGAAGTAATCGGGCAGGCTACATTAAAATTTCACCCGATCGACCGATCGATCAGTCGACTTATCTGGAGGTCAAATTTGCTCTAGAGCATTTCAAAACAGTTGGCATCTCATTCATTGTGCTAGATCTGAATACTCCGGGAGGAGAGATCTTTGCCGCCATGCATATTGCCGATCTTTTGCATAAGATCGACCTTTATGATCATATTCCTGTTGTTGCGTGGATCGATAATTGGGCTATTTCCGCAGGTGCGATGCTTGCCTATTCGTGTCGTTATATTGGAATTGTCCCAACAGCGAGTATGGGGGCGGCAGAACCTGTCACCGTGGGCTCGGATGGGAAAATGGAGACGGCGTCAGAAAAGGTTAATTCGGCGCTCCGTGCTGAAATGGTCAACTTGGCCAATTTGTATGGGAGAGATCCGCTGATTGCAGAGGCAATGGTCGATAAAGATCTGATTGTTGTAAAACGCAATGAACAGATCATAAAACTTGGGGAAGAGAACGAGATTCAAGAAGGGGATCTGATCATTTCGGGAAAGGGCAAGCTTCTAACTTTAAATGCGAAAGAGCTTCTAGCGTATGGTGTTGCTGATTTTGAAAGTGATAACCCCTTATTAGAGACGCCTTTTTTTGCAGAGATTCCACACTTAGAACTGATTCCTTATAAGAACTGGAAAGTCGATTTTTTCTCTTTTTTGAGCCACCCAAGTGTCGCTTCATTGTTGATGGGAGTGATGCTTTTGTGCGGCTACCTTGAATTTAACCATCCCGGGCTGATCATCCCCGGCGCTATTGCAGGCCTCTGTCTTGGATTGATCTTATTGTCCCATTTTTCTATCCAGACTATCGGTTTTTTGGAGCCGCTGATCTTTTTCTTAGGCCTTGGGTTACTTCTTGTTGAGCTATTTGTTTTACCTGGCTTTGGCGTCATAGGGATTTTTGGTGCAGCTTTAATGCTCTTTGGTCTCTTTACGTTAACAGTCCCTTTTTGGCATGAGATGCATTTTAGCTTGAATCCGCACCTAGCAAGCGGAATCCTTGTGGAACGCATCGCCTATTTTTCTCTCACATTGTTGGTCCTACTTCTCCTTTTCCTCTTTTTTGGGCGTCCTCTTTTCCATCGCTTTTTAAGTAAAAATCGTTTAATCTTAACCGATCAAGAAAGCGCGGTGCATGAAGAGTCTCTTATCGGAACAAGAGCTGTTGCTATGACAGAGCTAAGACCTTCTGGTAAAATTCAGATTGCCACACATCTATACGATGCGCTCTCCGATCGAGAGTTTATTGAAAAAGGAGCCTTACTTCTTGTTGTGCGCCACGAAGGTCAGAAAATTGTTGTGAAAAAAATATGATCATTCCATTCATTGTTTCGCTTGTCGCCCTCCTCTGTATCTACCTGGAGTTTTATCTCCCTGGCGGGATCTTAGCTCTGATTGGAGGATCCCTTGCGCTACTTGGACTTTTTCTCTTTTCGCAAGCAGTTCCCGATCTTTTCTGGACAGGCCTCTATTTGATTCTTATGTGTCTTGCAGCTTTTTTTGTCTGTAAACTTGCCCTTTACCGTATTCGCACAGCAAAACCAGAAAAAAGTGTCTACTTACATCAAGACCAAACCGGTTTTTTTGCCTCCCATTACGACAAAACGCTCATTGGAAAAAGCGGTGAGGCACTATCGGACCTGAAGCCGTCTGGACATATTCTTGTTGAGGGACAATCTCTGCAGGCGCTCTCTGAATCTGGTTATATTTCAAAAGGGGATAGGATCCTCATTACTGCCGGTCGCGGCGCATATTATATTGTTACAAAGGAAGATCGATGAATAATGAATGGACAACGGGCGCCTACACGCTAATTTTTTTACTTGCTGGACTCTGCCTCATCCTCGTGATGATGATTGGAAGATTTATTAGCCTCTGGTTCCAAGCCTTTGTCTCAGGGACACCGATCTCTCTCTTTAATATTATTGGAATGAGTCTGCGAAAAATCCCTGCGCGCATTATCGTCACAGCGCGCATTAACACATCAAAAGCCGGCCTAAAAGAGATCCATGTTGCCGATCTTGAGACGCACTATCTGGCCGGCGGCAATGTCTTTAATGTTGTGCGCGCGATGATTGCAGCAGATAAAGCCAATATTCCTCTGACGTGGCGCCAGGCGACAGCCATTGACCTTGCAGGAAGAGATATTCTGGATGCTGTGAAGACATCTGTTAACCCCAAGGTGATCGATTGCCCTGATAGCGCCCATAGCGAATACATTACAGGTGTTGCGAAAAACGGTGTTCAAGTCAAGTGCCGGGCGCGTGTCACTGTGCGCACAAATATTCTGCAGTTGGTTGGGGGAGCAACTGAAGAGACCATCATCGCACGTGTAGGGGAGGGGATTGTCAATGCCATAGGAGCTGCTGAAACCCATTCCGATGTTCTAGAATCTCCGCAGCGCATTTCGCGCCTTGTACTAGAAAAAGGGCTTGATGCACAAACAGCCTTTGAAATTCTCTCGATCGACATTGCCGATATTAGTATCGGGGAGAATATTGGAGCGCGCCTACGCGCAAACCAAGCAGAATCAGATAAGATCATTGCCCAAGCAAAGGCAGAAGAGCGGCGCGCGATGGCAGTTGCCATGGTTCAAGAGAACAATGCCCTTGTGACCAAAATGCAGGCAAGTGTTGTGGAGGCCGAAGCCAAAATCCCCCTTGCGATCGCAGCAGCTCTTGAGAAAGGCAACCTCAATCTCATGCAGTATTACGAAATGAAAAACATCCAGGCCGATACGCGCATGCGCGATAGCCTTGGCCGCGAAGAAGAGAAGTAACCCAAGGAGTTTTTATGACAGCAGCAGGTGGAAATGGATAAAAAACAAAGACCCAGTCGTCTAGAAAAGCTGCTTAAAAATAAAAGCCCGCTTAAAATTTTAATCATTGCAAGAGAAGTGCTTGATCGGCGCTACTCTAAACCTTTGCGAGATTCAAAGCGCAACTCTTCAAGCTTCAAATACTTATAAAAAGCTGTTTGGGATTGGTAGGCTGAGATAATAAAACCTTCTTTACCGGCTAAAAAGCCTCGATTGAGAATATAGCTTTTAAAGAAAGTGAACCAGGAATGAAAGAGGGCTTTTGAAAAAGAGCCCTCTTTTTTTTCTTTTTCTTGCTCGGCAAAGAGCGTTGTATAGGTCTGCATTTTGGCAAGAAAGTCGGCAATTTCCAGATATGGTGTGTGGTGTAGGGGGGAAGAGAGGGCAACTTCTGGGCAGGTGGAAACGATTTTTTCATGAACCGCTGCATCTGAAAAGGCAGCATGGTTGCGATGATAGAGGCGCACCACTCGATCAGAGTGCCATCCGGAGCAGCCACGGATTTTTTTCTGGTTGAAATAGTTGTGGCGTGGCACCAAATAGACGCTCTGTGGATCGAGCTTCAGCGTGGAAATTTCCTCGATCAGCTCCTCTGAGAGCACCTCATCACTATCGACGGATAGGATCCAGTCATAACGAGCAAGACTTGTCGCTAGGTTGTGACTCTTGCCAAAACCGAGAAAGGGGGAGCTTTTGATCGTGACATTGGGAAATTCTGCTGCAATTTGCAAGGTTCTGTCGGTAGACCCAGTATCTAGAATCAGAACTTCTTTAAAAAGCTTGAGGGAGTCAAGTGTTGCGCGCAAGCTCCTTTCTGCATTTTTTGTTAAAATTGTGACCGAAATTTCCATTGGGTATAGCTTTTTTCTTTTGGTTAAACTATACCTCGAGCTGGGGAGTTTTGTATATGAAAAAAGCTTATACCTTTGATGATGTCGCACTTGTGCCTCAATTCAATAACGTACCTTCTCGAACAGAGCCGTCTTTGGAGACGTGGCTGACGCGCAACCGTAAGATGAGTATGCCGCTTTTGTGCGCAAATATGGATACAACCATTTGCGACACGATGGCAGATTGCTTGATCCAAGAGGGGGCTTTGCCGATTTTCCACAGATTTACATCGATAGAAAAGCAGCTTGCTTGGGTCAAAAAATATGGAGAAAACGCCTTTGTCTCTTGTGGAATCCAGAAGATCGATGAGGCGCGGATGCTGCTCGATGCCGGCGCCGGCGGCGTTTGTATCGATGTAGCCCATGGCCACTCCGACCGGATGTTCCACTTTATCCAGGAACTCAAAAAGAGCCACCCCAATCAAGAGATTATTGCTGGCAACGTCTGTACTGCCATGGCGTATCACGACCTTGTCAATGCGGGTGCCGATGCTGTCAAAGTGGGTGTCGGCCCTGGCGCTGCCTGCACAACGCGTATGGTTACAGGCTTTGGGGTGCCGCAGCTCTCTGCTATCTACGACTGCGCGCTCGTTGCGGAAAAGTTACGTGTGCCGTTGATTGCCGATGGAGGCATAAGATCAAGTCGCGACCTTGTTTTGGCACTTGCCGCAGGGGCGAGCTCTGTGATGATCGGCAAGCTCTTTGCCCTGACAGAGGAGAGTGCAGCTCCGAAGAGGACAACGTCCGAGGCTGTTGTGGAAGCAAAATTCCGCGGCCAGGCAAGTGAGGATTTTCAGACCTCTTTTTATGGAGGGCTCAAAGGCAAGACGGTCGCAGAGGGGGTCGATTTTTGGGCTCCAGTTTCAGGCAGCGCCAAGCAGTTGATCGAGCAGCTCCTTGGCGGTTTGCGCAGCGGCCTCACCTATGGAGGCGCTCGCAACATCAAGGAACTGCAGCGCAAGGCCGAGTTTGTCGAGGTGAGCGCCGCCTACATGCACGAGAGCCGGCCAAGAGCCTTCTCCTAGGCGTGGATGAGGGTTGCTGTTTCGATCGGCATGGGTTGTTGAGAGGATGAAAGTTGTTTGCTTTCTGACTCCATCAACTCTACTCGAGGAGCTGCTTCAGCTTTAGTTCGTTCAAATACACCAATTTCAAGCAGCATAAAGTTAACCATGACAGGGTTTGGAACATCCTGCTGTGTTTTATAAACTTCTCTTGCTTCCGCTCTCCATGCTTGAACTTTTTTAAAGTAAGCAGTTGCGGGCCCAATTTCGATGTTTGGAAGAGCTCGGGAGATCTCTTTTCTCTCACCAAGTTCAGGAACCGAAGATTTGCTCTCAACGGGAGGTTCAGGAACCAGAGATTGCTGTTCAGAAATAGGAGCTAGAGCTGCAGCGGGGCTACTGCTGGGGCCTACTTGATTTATAGCTGTGTAATATTCATCTGACAACTCGGCTGCTTCTAAAGCTTTGTCTGTCAGATTTCCGCTTAACTCCTCGAGTAGATCGTCTAGATTCGTAGCGGTTAGTTGAGCCCTCTGGTCTATTGAAGAAGCTTGACCTGGGGCAAGCTCTTTAAATCGATCAAGATGTGCCATTACAAAGCGACGGCCAGCTTCAACTACTTCTGGCCTTGCATTACCGTTTTGAAATTGTTGATCCATTCGAGCATCACTTAGAGCATCTCTTTGTCGTTTTTCTTCCAGTTCTGTTTCTAGTTGACTTCTTGTTTCGTTGTCTAGTACAGATAAATCCTCTTGATCTAGATTGGAAATTAATTGAGCAAATTGATTTGTTAATACATCTTGAGCTCGACGACGTTTTTCTTGATTTTGAAATAATCTCGCAGCGCCAGTGGCAAGTTGATCTGCAAATAGTCTTAATCTCTCTTCGTATAGAGAGTCTACAGTGGGCTGTTCTTTTGGGGCAGGGATATTAGAATAGTTGTATAATTCTAACATTAATTCAGCAAGTGTTTCCTTTGAACCCTTTAAAAAATGGTAATTTATGTCGTTGTCAATTTTTTGTTGGATGGCATATTCAAAGGCTGTTCTCATGCTTGTTTGAATCATCTCATTAATAGCCCCTCCCGGTTCAAGATCTGTACGCATTTTTTTACACTTAGCTTCTATAGCTTCTCTCATAGAGTCTGTGGTCTGTGTCACCATACGAGTGAACTCTTCTTCTGAGCAGCCAAGTTCCCGCAGTTTTCTTTCCCTTGCAACACTTGCTTGGGCAACTTTTTCTCTGAGCTTACGCGCTTGTTCTTCTTTTTCTGTTCTCTGTTTTTTTATAGCGGCTCTTAATTTTGCCTTTCCTTCAAGTGAAAAACAGGTTGCCCACTCCTCCTTCTGATCTAGATATTCACGATGTCTATCTATAAGGTTTTGATCTAAATTACCTTCCAATAATGCTGAGATGACTAGCTCTTTAAGGGCCAACGCATCTCCAGGTTCTTTTGGAAGATTGAGAGGATTGTCTGTATTGAGAGCTTTCTGTTCAGCAGCTTTTTTATCTTTTTTCCATTTGTCAAGTGCTCTTACACCGCGCGCTTGATCTTTAATATAAAGAGGAAGTCTCTTAACTTGATCGTTTTTAGTAACAACGACCTCTTCACCCTCTATTGTTACATCTCGTGAGTCTTTGAATTTATCTCTCCACCACTTGACAATTTCAGCTTTACCGATTCTTGGCTTTCCGATGACAAGAGTCCCCCTATCATCCAAGCCCCAGCTTGGATTAAGATCTGCTAAGAGATAGTCAAGGTAATGATCTCGATGGTTTTCCCAGAAATGTTTTTCTTGTCCATTTGCTGCAGGTTTGGCAAACAGACGCATCGTAGGACTTTTGCCAAAATCATCGGCCATGGCAGCGGGGTCAACGTCATCGCCAAGGAAGGGGAGGAGCTGCACGCTAATTGCATTTGTACTGTGGATGCTATCCCAATGTAACAGAGGGCCGAGCCACCAGAATAACTCTTTTAGCTGCTGGAGTCTATCGTCTAACCAGCGTCTGCGACTAACTTCGACGTTTTTTAATATGTTTATATTTAAATCGTTATAAATACGAACATTACTTCCTTCTAAAAACTTTTGAGCCACGCGAATACTGTCCACTTTAGCAGTCACACAGCTACCCCCACCACCACGCGCGACGAGATTTAGTAAATTAATACAACAAGCATATTTGGTATCTGCATTTTCTTCATAAATTGCTTCATTTTGCGAGCTTAATCCCTTAAGTTGTTTGAATGTCGAGCGTTTTAATGTCTCGTTTGTGATGTAGAGTAGCTTTGCAAGCTCTTTTTCCAATTCTCTATGATTTGCAACACCTTCTATTTTTTTTCTATATTTTACGTTATCCAAAAACGCATGAAGACTTTTTAAAATGAATGCCTTTTTCTCATCCCAATTGCTTTGTTTAGCAAGGATCATTTTTCTTAAAATTTTTGCCTGTTTAATTGTTTGATAGATTAATCCAATAGCTATAAAGGAGAGAACAGCGTAAGCGGCAATCGTTGTTGTTAATGTGGCGACATTGACGGCAAGGCCGGCTGTTACTACGGCTCCTAAAATCCCAACCATAGGGGCAGCCCCAACGGCTAAAAGAACGATACCAGCAATGGCGACAGAACTCAGTATTGCGCATAGAGCAATGGAAAAGACTTTAGTTGTTTTATTTCCTTCTTTTTCTGCTTCATATGTATCATTTTCGGATGCGGCGCTGAAGCGATGATCACAAAATTGTTTAATCGTAGATTGAGATGCTGAAGGCTGCTTTTCACACCACTCATCATCGTTTAACCACTCTTCTAATAAGGTGTGTAACCCCATAATATCTTCACCTTCACCCACACTTTCAGATGTAGGAAAATGCACATAATTTGAATTAAACTGGATTGTTGGATTAAGTTGGGTTTTATTTTGCGAATCGAAGGCAACTTTATGAAATGGATCCTCTTCTAGCAGAAGCTCAGGATTGCGTACGAGTAGGCCTCCCCGTGTTGCATTGTTCGTGTATTCTAATAATGCATTCTCCTTTGTCTTATCTCCACTAAACAAGAAAAATTCTCCGGCGCAAGAGACAAGATTGATCACTCCAATAACAAATTCCAAGGGGCCACCAAAAATACAGAAAACACTTGAAAGGAACTTTTCCATCCAGAGAATTCGATTGTATGTCTCTGGGGAGAGATATTTTTGTAGGTATCCTGATTCGATTAATAAGTTCATTGAGAGAGAAAGGAGTAGGGTAATGCCCATTGGCAGGTTACCGCCTAGAATCATCAGCACGGCGGCAGCTACTGCGACAACCTTCATGATTAGACACATGTGATCCCGCAGAAACATTGCGCC
>JABDDH010000012.1 GCA_013287705.1 Chlamydiota bacterium
TGGGGCTACGGTTGGGATTTAGGGAGTCTTCTTCAGCTCTTTGTATTAAGAGAGTTCTCAGTTGTTCGTCATGACTTAGAGTCGTTTTATAATAGTCGATCTGCTCTGGCGTCAGTGGAGGGATATTGTGCTGAGTGCGTATTTTATTTGCTTGATCGATGATTTCGGTCCATATTTCTTGTTTAAGTATTTCTGCTTGAGACTGTTTGGCTTGAAAAATATCAGGCGAAAAAGCAAGGGATGCGGCTAATACCAGTAAACCAAAGATTGGAAAAGTCATGTGATAAGGTTAGCATGGATGGGTAATTTTCCCTAGTCAAAAATTCTGAATTTGTCTAGGCAGTGTTCCTAAATTTTATAGACAGCAGTACGTCAAAAGGCCATTCGGTATTTGTACCATTTGCAGGAAATAATTGCATATTTGACTACGTCAGCTTGGCAACAAATTTTTTGTCTTCGCTCGCGCCTTGCCTTATGGCAATGGTCGCTTGCTCCAGCCAAAAAATTTGTGCCGTCTCCTTGTCAAATATGCAATTATTTTCTGCAAATGGCATTACCTGTTAAAGTCTGCATGGGTTGAGAGAAAACTCAGGTTCATCTTTATTGAGAATGTGCTTCATTATAAAGCAAGTTTTGAACTACTTTCGATGTATTTAATTGTTTTTTACATGACAATAAATTTACACATTTCTCTAATAAACTATTTTATTTACTTGAATTAAAGTTAAATCGCCACTATAATCTTCTTTAAGGAGAATTTATAATGTCCTGTCGATCTAATCTATTGTTAACAACTTCTAGCGTATCTGACCCTGGATTTTCTGACTATGCTTTGCCGGCTGGAGAAAATTTTTCAGGAACACAACAGGCCCAGAAGACAAGACAGATAGTTCTAAGTGCGTTATATGGTACGGGGGTTATTGCTTCACTAGCCATTTGTCCTATCTCGATTCCTTTGAGTCTTATAGGTAGCGTCTCCTTTTCCTACTTAACTATAAAAAATATTTTAAAAACGATTGGGATAGCAAATCAAGCCCCTCCGATGCACCATCTCTTTCCAGAAGTTGTAGTACAACACATTCCTCCTCTAGGAGTTTTGTCTACACAGCCATGTCGAGGATTTGTAACAGCTGATGGGATGGAATCACACACGTGGAAGTTAGAGCTGATTCGATCTGCACGGCATGCGATTGTTCTCTCTGGTTGTTACTGTGGTGGAGAATCTTTTAATGAGGTTCTAGGTTTGATCCGTCAACAAATGAGAGTCTTTCCAGAACTCACGACAGCCATCCTCGCTTCGGATGTCTTTCTTACAAAAGAAAATCAGCGGTTAATTAAAGAGTTGGAACAAGAATTTAGTCCTCGGTTCCGTTGTCTTATAACGCCTGAAATGATGCCTAACACTTCTTTAGCCACAGGTCGTTTTTCTCTAATCGTCAATCATACAAAAGCACTTGTGATTGACTACGGCGCCTATTTTATGCTGGGAGGATCGGGGATTGTCGATAGCTGGACATCTCATAAAGGAGACGATTCTCCTGTGAGGGTAAAACCTCAAGGATGTTTGAAAAGCAAAATGGTACCACAAGCATTTCGAGATATGGATTTTGTTTTTAATTCAGAAGTTGGAGGAGCTGGGACCCGTCTTCACATTGAAATGATGAAACTTGTGGAACGCTTTCAGTATCGAGTCAATGCGACGGTGAGGGAGTCTACTATTTGGCCAGATCGAGTTCAGACTCAAAGTCTGCGATTTGAGGAGGTCTTACATAAAGTCGATTCCCTTAGAATTGCTTGTTATGCGACGAGTCTTGAAAATGCAGCTGACAACCCATTTTTACGTGAAATTATTCAGCAAGTTAAGCATGCTAGAACCAGCATTGTAATTAACCACATGTACTTTCATCCACCGAAAGCATTATCTGAGGCTCTCATTGAAGCTGCTAATAGAGATGTTACGATCACGATTATCACAAATCAGCTCACGCGTAGAAGCCCAGGTTTGCACCTCTTTTATGGATCACGTAATCAGGCTTTTGCAAGTAGCCTCTTGCAGGAAATTTCAAAGCCAAATATTAATTTTCATTTCTATAATATTCCGGGGGTTACATTACATAAAAAAGGGATCGTTGTTGACGGAACAACAACACTTCTTGGAAGTTCAAACATTGGCCCAAAAAGCTTAGAGGAAGATTACGAAATCAATATAAAGGTTGAGTCCCCGTTCTTTGCTAGACAAGTTCTGCTTTCTTGCAAAGCGGACATCGGCTTTTCTGAGCCATTAGAACCTACACAGCGGATCTCTACTGGAACAAAGGTGTGTGGCGCTGTACAATCCCTCTTCACAGGTTTTCTATAATCCTTTTGACTCTGCAATTTTTTGACTCATTTGGGTATACAAAAAGAAGAGGATGGGGTTGAGCTTAAAGGGGTTGCTTTCTTTTTTTGTAAAAATAAAATAGAAAGATTGGGCTGATCGTTAAGATGTTGCCGACAATAATCATACTAAAGTATCGAAGGGGGCTGCCAATGTCGATATTCTCTGGAGGGAAAAAGCTTGCGATAACCGTTGCGATGCAGCCAATGAGTCCACATGTTGCGGTGATCCATATTCCCCATTGTCCTCCAGGAATTTTAAATGCCTTGGGACGGCTGAGGTATTTGTAGTGAAGGCTGATACCTGCACAAAACATTAAAATATACATCAGCATATACAGTTCGGTACTCAGAGCCGTCAAAAACCAGTAAAAGGAATTCACTGTCGGTTCAAGTATCAAAATAAGGCAAAAGATGGAGACCAAAATGGCTTGTGCCAGAAGAATATTGGAAGCGACTCCTGCTTGATTCTTGCGAGAGAAAAAGGGGGGGAGAAAACCGAATTCTGCGGCATGGAGAAGCCCTTTGGCAGGTGAAATTAACCAGTTAATCATGGTGCCAATGGAGCCTACTGCAATTAAGAGTGCCAAAATCGGAGTGAGCCCCTTGAGATTAAAAACAGTGAAAAAGTTACTGAAGACCTGCATGACACCGGAGACTAGGTTAATCTCTTTTTCTGGCAGAACGAAAGCAATCGATAGGGATCCAAAAGTCATCGATAGAAAGATAAAGAGACAGGCAATAAAAACGGCTCTTGGGAAGTTTCTTTGGGGTTCACGAATATCATTGATGTGAACACCAGCAAGCTCTATCCCTAAAAAAGAGGCCATAATCGCAATCAGCGAGATCCAATTGGTCGTGTTGCCAAGTGACGGAATCAGGGGGCCGGTTGTCAGATCGATCTGGAGAGGCTTACCGCTAAAGAGCCAAATAGCTCCAAGTATGATCAAGAAAATAAGAGGCAAAATCGTTCCAATTGAGGCGCAGATGTTATTGAGTAGCGTGGAAACATGAACGCCTTTTAGATTGATCAGCGTGAGACCCCAGAAAACAGCTAGAATCGTCGAAATGAGATAAGTTTTGTTTTCTATAAGAGCAGGGTCGATTAAATAGGCGATTACTCCTGCAATAAAAGAGAGCATGGTAGGGTACCAGACCATCGTATTAATCCACTGTAGCCAGATCGCGGCCATTGCCCATTTTTTACCAAAGGCGAGATTAATCCATTGGTAGATGCCCCCCTTTTCTGGGAATGCAGCTGATAATTCAGCCGCCATGAGGGAGGTTGGAATTAAAAAAATCAAGGCGGAGAGTAGAAAGAAAAATATCAGAGAGCTGCCAAAAAGAGCAGCTGCTGGTAAATTACGCATATTATCGATCGCAGCAACGATCAGAATAACTAGGGAAAAGAATGAAATTTTTTTATTCAAAGTAACCCTTGAAAAAGCAGGCTGCGCGAATACTTGGATAGGTTCATAGGTCTATTAGCTCGGAATAATACAAAAAAATAAGTCTTATAGTCAATACTAATTAAGTTCTTTTGGCAAATCCGGAGTAACCAATTAAGCAGCTCTTGGTGAACTGAAAGCGAAAATCCGAGGGAACTTTTCTTTGTAACAAGAGCTTCCAAAAGGCAGTGTGGCATATTTTGGGACTAAAATCTCGATCGGGTCTGAATTTCAAGCAGCCAATCTTGAAGAACTTCAAACACAAGGTATTACAGCAATTTTTAATGCACCGGGCTGTTATACCAATGCATACCATCAAAAGAACCCCACATCAACACCACTTGCAGTATCATGTAATTTTCTCGCATTGCGGCCCAATTTTCAACTTGCATCCATCAGCGACAATGTTCTTGTTTCCAACTCTAATATTCAGATTGAATATTTAGAGGGAAACTTAGACGATGATCCGACGTGTGATCTTCAACTAGAAACCTTGTGTGAAATGATTGATGACCACATCAAAAGATGCTTACACCAAGGAATTCAACCCCACATTCTTGTCCATTGCAGAGCGGGTAAATCGCGTTCTGGAGCTGTTGTACTTGCTTTTTTGATTCGCAATTACCACTGCTCCTATCAAGAAGCAGTAGACTGGTTCTGCACAAACAGATCTATTGCAATTGAAAAATGGGGCGTTGATAATGCTGTTACACCAAATTACGGATTTTTAAAACAGCTTGAAAATTACGCAATCAAAGAAAACCTCAAAAGATAAATGATCTGAAAAATCAGAAGTTAATAAAAAAGACATCTAATTCACTCCTTCACGTGGCAGTGAATCTAGCAGTTGCTGATTAATCACAATATGTTTGATTCTTCTTTGAGCAGACGTTCCAGATGTTATGGCGTAAGTCACGTGAATAGAGCCATCGGCCGATACAATTGCTGAAGGAAACTCTCCAACACTGTCTAATATGAAGGGCTCGGACCAATGATCGCCCCCATCTAAAGAAAAAGCCAAGTTCAGCGGGAAACGATTTACATGTGAGTGGTTATAGATGAGAACGATTTTTCCTTCTCCTAAATCGACAACATCAAATCCAGAATCGGGATTTGGAAAATTGGTTTGCTTAAATTCTGACCAATGCAATCCCCCATCATAAGAGATTGCCTCCTGAATATACCCTTTTTCGCCAATTTTATGCGCCCTATCACGACACAACATTCTAAGATGCCCCTCTTTGTCAAAAAAAAGAACTGGTGAAATCACTCCAAATTTACGCTGTGCTAATTCAAGAGGACCCACTTTTTTCCAATGAAGCCCTTTATCCTCAGAAATTTCAATCCAACATGCTGTAGCTTTAAATTCATCTTCGGGTTCTCCAACTTCAACCGATGATGGACAAATTAAAGTGCCATTAGCTAGCACAACTGGTTTGGTTTTAGGGCCTCTAATCCCTGCGGGTAAAAGTTCCTCCTTAGACCAAGAAATTCCACCATCTTCTGATTTCTTCATTAAACTAATCGTCCGACGAGGATTTGGTCCTGCGTAATAAAATAAAAATAATTCCCCGGAAGTATCCTTGCATAATACCGGAGTCCAACAGACAGAGTGAGGAACAGTGGCAATTTCTACTGGTTCCGACCAGTGAGACCCATCAAATAAGGAAGACCAAATCCCTACGTTTCCCGTAAGGTTGATATTGCTCTGTCCCTCTCCAAAACCGCCCTGCCATACAGCGCACAGTTTCCCTGCCTCTGTATTAATAATACTCGATCTATGACAATCAAAATTTGTAATATCAGGGGAAAGAAACTCTTCTGTTACAACTAATGATTGACCCTTCGCCGAAGCATCTATACCGGCTAAAAAGCTCAAAATAGTAACGCAAATAACGAATTTTAAATATCTCATTTTTCTCATCAACTCTGAACCCTTGAAAAATCAACTTCCGCAATTGTAAACTACAACCATTTATATTCCAATGAAACTCCAAAAGAATGTGAACAAAGCCCCCTCCGGAGCCTGCGGCAGATTTGATTCATCCGTCCTCCGGCGGAAACCCGGCTCTTAAGGGCCGGGGGTTTTAGTTGTTTTCCCTGTTGGGCTGTTCAGGCAAATTTTCTAGTCTCTAATCCTTCTGTTTGTTTATAGTGGCAACTTGGGTTTGTAACAGCCATCTTATTTGAGAACATTTATGTAAGATTTATGATCCACCTCTTGATAGACGCCTCATTGGTCCACCGCTTGGTAGCTACTCAATTTCCACAGTGGAAAAATCTTCCTGTTCGACCTGTTACCCGCAATGGTTGGGACAATAAAACTTTTCACCTAGGCGCGCAAATGCTTGTTCGCATGCCAAGCGCCGCGCAATATGCTTTACAAGTAGAAAAAGAGCAGCTATGGCTACCAAAGCTCGCTCCACATCTTCCTTTGCCAATTCCTATGCCAGTGGCAGTTGGTGAACCAGCAGAGGGATATCCTTGGAAATGGTCTATTTATCGCTGGTTGCAGGGAGAGACAATTGGCAGCGGATCTTGCAGAATTTCTTCTTGCTCTACACCAAATTGATACAAAGGACGTACGTCTTTTGACGACAACATATCTTAGAGGTGATTTTCATAGAGGAATTGGGGGCGACTGGACGAATTCAGAACTTTTGATTGGAATAAACTCAACGAAAAATTCAACTTTGATAAAACCCATTATTGAGTTACGTTGGGTATAAACAAGGAGCTCCAATGAAATATTTTTTAGCTATTCTATTTTTGACAGCTATACTAGAAGCCTCCCCTTCTTGTTTTCAAGCGCCAACAATCCCCAGCCAATGCGGTTATAATGCCCCTGCTGGAATCAATGTTGGAACAGTCGGCGATAATGATTTTTTCCTCACAGGCAGTTTTATTTATTGGCAGCCCTTGCAGGACAACATGAATATTGGATTGATGAAAAAGTCTACTTCAAGCGCAACGCAAGTCAAAAGTACCTTTATTGAGATGCAATACGACTTCCAACCCGGATTTAAAATTGCCGCCGGAATGAACTTACAAAAAGATGATTGGGATGGCTATGTCGAATACACCTGGCTCCATGGTTCACAAAAAACGACAGCGACAGATTCTTCTCTGAATCCAACGATCTATGCAACGTGGGGACAAACATCCAATGGTCTTTCAACCGGGGCGCTTCCGTTTGAATCCGTTTCAGGTCGCTATTCCACGCATCTGGATTTCGTGGATCTCGATATAGGCCGCAGTTGTTATGTAGGCCAAAGTCTCTCGGTTCGTCCGGGTATGGGCGTGCGCGGCGCTTGGATCACACAAACGATGAATGTCCAGTATACGAATCCAAATCTAGCTTTAGCAAGTACGACATACGAAGACAATGTCTATGCCCATTCCCGTTCGTGGGGCGTTGGATTGCGCGGCAGCCTTGCTTTGAACTGGCTCATGGGACAAGAGTGGCGCTTATTTAGCTTTTCAGAAGCAGATCTCCTTTACACGCGCTACAACATCTCTGATAAAACAGTTTATACAAATACTGCCCCAGGACCAAGCGCTCAAATTACGACACATGATAAGGTTAATAGCGTAAGAACACACCTTGACTTTGAAATGGGTTTTGGCTGGGGACGCTATTTCAACTGCAATAAACAGCACGTTGATTTGTCCGCTTCCTATGGTTTTCAGGTCTTTTTCGACCAGAACATGTTCCGCCACTACAATGACGACACTCTTCTTGCCTATAACAACAATCCAAACGGCAATCTGTATATCCAGGGCCTTACAACGACGCTACGTTTTGATTTTTAAAGGCCCTCTTAATACGTTGAGTAGTACAGAAAACCATTTGCCAACCAAATAAGGATGAGTTGCCCTGTAGAGGGCATATAAAATGGGACATTAAAACCGCCTATTGCCACGCTAGGAGAAGTCCCTAACGCAATAGGAACGCCTGGGGTCCATGTTCTGTTAAAACTAGAAGAATAGAGAAAATGTCCCGAGCCCAAATCTTGCCAAATTTGCACCAGTTGACCCGTTGCAGGGTCGTATACAGGCCCCAACCCGGTTCGCAGTCCTGTCGAAGATCCTAAAGGCAGGAGCTGAGCTACCTCCCACGCAGATCCATTATAGACGGAATAATAAATCAACGAAGTGGCAAGGTCCGGCCAAATTTGAACAATTTGGCCTGTCGCATTATCATAAGAAAAACTGGCTCCCACGTGTTGGGTCGAGGCACCTGGAGGCACTTGAGTGGCAACCGTCCAGTTTGACCCGTTAAAAAATGAAGAATAGGCGAAATGTCCACTTCCGCTATCTTGCCACAATTGCATGACCTGCTGTAGTGTTGGAATATAAGCTGGACTAGGGAAAAAATTCGCGACGCCGGTGGATGTACCGAATGGAATCTTTTCTGTCACCCAGCTACTGCCATTGAAACTACTTCCAAAAAGAAGACCTGAGACCTGATCTGTCCAAGTAAGGATGAGCTGACCTGAAGCTGGATCATAAATAGGTGCGTTGAAAGAATTTGCCGATGTCGCAGTACTGGGGGGAATTTCAGCCCCAGAAGTCCAGTTCTCCCCGTTAAAAGCCGAGTAAATGAGCAAATTTGTGGTAGCATCAACCCAGATTTGCACCATCTGACCAGTTGAGGGCATAAAAATGGGATTTAGAAAAAAATCATTTGTTCCTGAGGAAATTCCTGGAGGGATTTGCCTGCCAGCGCTCCAAGTCACTCCATCATATATCGAATAATACAAATCGTTATTGACAGAGTCCTCCCACGTAAGGACCATCGCGTTTATCGAGTTGCAATAAACAGGTACATTAAAATCAGCATATCCGTTCGAAGCTCCTCGCGGCAAAAGAGCGCCATCTGTCCAGCTCGTTCCATTAAATAGTGAGTAATAGAGCAGAGAATTTCCCGTATCCTGCCAGATCTGTATCAGCCGTCCAGATCCTGGATCATAGACAGGAGAATAGAATTCCGTTGAACGATCAAGTCCAACTGACGAGCCATAGGGAATAATTTGAGTGGTCCAACTCGAACCATTAAAAGCAGCTGCATAGAGTGCATGGCCAGCTCCTGCATCTAGCCAAGTTTGAACAAGCTGCCCTGTCGATGGATCATAGACACAACCATTAAAATTATGGAAGATTCCTGTTGATGCGCCATGAGAAATGATAGCTCCAGGAGTCCAATGATTGGCAAACACTCTGCATGTTAAAAGAACAAACCCGATGATAAAATTTTTCAAGCAAAACTCCTCAGAAAGTTGATAAATTTAACCAAATCTCAATGAATGTCAATAATTTTTTTGTTAGTGGCTTAGATCGAGAGGAGGACAGTGCATGTGGCACGGCCGACGAGGGAGATATGAAAGGCAGCAACGAGATGATTGGGGGCGGTTGGACGAATTCAGAACGTACGTCCTTAAAAAGTCCTGACAAAATAGGAGGTATACCCAAATGACTTGAAAAGTTGGGAATTTGGCAAGGGGGCGCCCCAAATTTGGCCAGGCGAAGCCGACGCCATCGCCGCTAAACTTAAAAAGTTTAGCGATGCAGGTGGGGACAAATTTTGTGGCTACCCGACGACACCAAAAACCAACTTTTCAAGTTGTTTGGGTATACATGCCCCTACAAGATATTCTGAATCGGGTAGAACATGTTTCTGCCAGGACTTTTTAAGGACGTACTTCAGAACTTTTAACTGGAATCGGCTGTTGTCTTCAGTTATGCTACTTTCAAAATTTCATTAAGATGCGAGCGCTACAACATGGCAAACGGAGAAATTGTTCTATACACCACAGAAGAAGGCTCTAGGAGACAATTTTAAACTTAATCGACTATATTCTTGGAAACCGTGAACCTACTCATCAGCCTTTTGGTCACAGCTGGAGGGTGCTCAGATGCGACTGTCTGGGCAGATCTTCTAGAGGCTCAAGAAGTCATTGATACCTCTCGAAAAGCTCCTGGACGCAAGAGACCGCAGATTGTCTCCCCTTTTGACACGAGAATCCCCAAGCTCCATATTCTCCCAATCCATACGACACCAGAAAACAAAGAGTATTGCATCATCACATACGCCTCTTGGGATCCGCCCTACCCTGAGCTTGTAGAGCAGCTCCTGAACCGTTTGCCCGAGGTTTTTTGTGGCCATCTTCTATACCGAATAGGCGGCTGGCCCGGGATGGAGCTAGGATGTCTTGCTCACAGCCAGGTGCCCTACGCATTCAAAGTCTGCGCCTTTGTAGAGGCCTATAGACTCGGGTACCGAAAAATATTATGGCTCGATGCCCTTGCCATGCCACTAAGACCGCTACTGCCTCTTTTTGAACAAATAGAGAAAGCTGGCTGCATTTATAGGTTTGCGGACAAGAAGCTGTTACGAAGGCTTGTGACCCAAGAGCTCTTAGACGATTTCCAGCTCTCACGCAACAAGATCCGAGGCCAGAGACAAATTGCCTCGGGCATTCTCGGCTTAAATCTAGCTGATCCGACAATTTTTGCTCTTCTTAACGATTGGCACGCAAGTGTCGAGAGAAAAAAGAGTTTCTATACTCTATTTCCGGAAGAGGTTTCTCTTAGCATTTTACTCCACCAATACAATCTCGCCAACATTCCAAGTGACAATCTAGTCACTTTTGATCCAAGCGACCCAGAAGAGTCATTTTTTCTTTTTGATTATTCAAAAAAAGTCTATGATAATTGACACTATGAAAAAACTCTTGCTCTGCGTAGGATCTCTTGTTTGCATCGCTCTTGAAGCTGATTGGACTCCCATACAGCCGATTAGTACCGGCACTCGCGTAGCTGATGCTTTTTCTCTTTACAATCCATCGGCAGGAACCTGGATCGCTTTGTGGAGACATGAAGGTTCGGGCTTTGAACATTCGTATGCAGCTATTTCCACAGATCACGCGCAAAGCTGGCAAACTGCTCAACAACTCTCTAATGACACAAACAATGGGCTCAATCTTTTTGGGGCGTATGATTCTCTACACAACACGATTGTGACTCTTTGGCCGACAAGCGGAGGTCCTGGCTTTAGCCCCATCATCGGTCTTTACTCCGTGGACGGAGGGAGTTCGTGGATCAGCATTCCAACACCACCAAGCGGCGATGTGGCAGCAGACCCTTTCATCTCTTATGGAGATGGAGAGCTGCTGGTAACGTGGGCAGATTACACAACAAGTGGTCTCTACTCCTCTGTCTCTTCAGATGGGGGAGTGACCTGGGGCCCAACAAACCATTTCGATCCATCTAACACGGCCAATGAAAATGTATACTCAGCCTATAATTCGACTACAAGAAACTTCATCGCCGGATGGGTTGACTCCTCTGTTTCGTATTTTCCGCTCTCATCCACTTCAAGCGACGGAGTCAGTTGGGTAAGTGCCTCCCCCATCAGCAATTCCATCGTAGCAAACGTTGACGTATCAATCCTCTACAACGCAACCAAAAATAGCACCCTCGCGACTTGGGTCGAATACTCCTCCAATATTCCCTACGCCTCTACCTCAACAGACGGCGGAACCACTTGGACGCCTCCTATGCCAATTAGTCTCACAGTGACAGGTCTTACCGATGTCTTTACAGCGTACGACCCGACAACTGGCATTACCATGGCTACGTGGGCAGATCAATCGAATCTGGCATGGTACGCTCTTTCTACTGACGGGGGAATAAGCTGGGGCTCAGCTGCGCAAATCAGTTCGGCCCAGGCGGCCGATAACGTCTCCGTTGCGTTCGATCCAGTCTCTCAATTTTTTCTCGCCACCTGGTCGGAAATCGGCTCCGATTTTCAACCGTTTTATTCCCGCTTTTTTCTTGAGCAACTAGCCAATCAAATAGCTTCTAATCAAGGAGGCAATGTCGCAAGACTTGCGCACTATCTCAACTCCCAAGCAGCGACTCAGCCAAAGCTCATTACTCCCCTCTCTTCCCTCTCTTCAAAGAGCCTCTATTCCGCGCTTGTCACGATCTTGCCAAAACCCTCTGCAGCATTGTCTGCCGCAAATAGCCTCATGGTTCTTGGAAACTCTCTAACCGGCAGGGGCTCAGAGCGTACGCTGCTTCGACACATCGAAGCAACAGAAGTCTCTGTTGCCAGTTTGCTCGATCCAGATCAGCTTCTTGCCCAAAATAGCGATGAGATGCTACCCCACGGATCGACGCAGACAGCTGCGCGCTCCAAAAATAAAAAATATGCTTTTTGGGTAGAAGGTGTGAAAGAGCTTGCTTGCCAAAATAGCCAGGACGAACTCCCCTCATTCCATACACACACTGGAGGTGGACTTATCGGCTTCGATGTCTATCAAGATAATTTCCAACTCAGCACTGCCTTCAGCTACGCACGCTCTAAAGTCAAGAGTTCCATGGAAGACGACACAATCAATTTTTATGCCTTAGCTCTCTATAGTATTGGTTATATTGGCGACTGTTTTCTTGAAGGCGGCGTATGGGGGGTCTATAACCAGTATAAGCAGTCTCGACACATTTTCTTCCCCGGCTTTGATGCCTATGCGATATCTGAGCATACAGGCTGGCAGTGCGCCCCACATTTCAGAACAGGTTACGACTTTTCACTTAGAAAAAATTGGATCCTTGAGCCATTTGGGAGCGCAGACTGTGCCATCGTATTTCAAAACGGTTTTTCTGAAAGAGGCGCTGCCCCCTACAATATGAGACAAAAAAGTTCCACTTCAGAACTTCTACAAACCTCTTTAGGATTGAATAGCTACGTCTTTCGCGATAAATCATGGGGAGCCTGGTCTCTTCGGTTGAGCGCAATTTATATGTATAAAAAGCCCTTTCATCTGGGCAACCTGATAGATGAGGCTATAGTTGGTCTGCCTGCTGGTTTTTCCGTTATTGCCTATCAACCCGCCCAAAATCTCTTTGCTCCATCTACTGAAATGCTCCTCCGTACAAATAACGGTTTTTTTGCCACCCTGAGCTACGACGGGCAGTTCGGCTCGCACTACACCTCTAATTCCATCTACGGAAAGCTCGGCCTCTTTTTCTGATGCGATTGATTTTCTATTTGTTGACGAGTTTCTTATATGCAGGGCTTCTACAGGACGACTACTTCATCGCCATTAAAAAAAATGAGCCAAATGTCTTAGACCAGCTCTCCTCTTATACTTCCCTGCTACCACCTCCAGGAAAATATTACGCAGATCCGATCTTATTCACATATCAAGGCACGAACTATATCTTTTTTGAGGATTATGACTACCGAAAGGGGATCATCTCTTATGTCACCATCGAGCAAAATCTGCAGACCTCTGAGCCGAAAAAGGCATTAGAGTTACCGATCCACCTCTCATTTCCTTGTCTATTTCAAGACGGAGATGAAATTTATATGATTCCAGAGACCTACGATCACTGCTCTATTACCCTCTTTCAAGCAGTCCAGTTTCCCCACCTCTGGACGCCCAAACGGATCCTCGTTGAAGGAGAGAAGTTCTCCGATCCTATTCTATTCAAACATAACGGATACTACTGGCTCTTTGCGGCCGTTCATCAAGACAAGCTCCTCATCTATTACGCCAAAGACCTCGAAGGTCCCTTTGTTCCCCACCCTATCAATACCGCCTCTATTCGAGGTAGAAATGCAGGACAAGTTTTTATCCTAGACAATCAACTCATCCGTCCCACAATGGACTGCTCGGTCGGCTACGGCAAATCGATTGTCCTCAAAGAGATCCTCTCTCTCACTACGCAAACCTTTCTCGAACAAGAGATTGCCACAATCGATCCCACCTGGGCCCCCAACCTTTCCGGGACCCACGGCTACTCCCAAAACGAAGAGCTCGTCGTCTATGACGGCAGGCGCACCAGCGTCAGGCGCCACCAGCATCAAAATATTGCCTCGGGAGCCCTATAAGAGAGTCTTTCTCCTACAACCCTATAAAAAATCTAGGTGTGAACCAAAAAGCCATTTTGCGGGCGCCCACAAAATAGTCGACATTGGTAGCCAGATGAACCTATCCCAACAAATACATTTTATAAGGATGGGGGGCGACTGGACGCATTCAGAACTTTTGATTGGGAAAAATTGAAATTTTCTAATAACATCTGCTCTTTCCAATAAATGGGGTTTATCCATGAATCAAAAAAAATCCTCCCCTTTTTCAAAGGTAACAGAACTTACCCCAATCATTCGGACCAACCGGTTAATTCTGCGAGCTTGGAAAGAAGAAGATCTACCTCCATTCGCAGCGCTGAATGCAGACCCAAAGGTAATGGAGTACTTTCCGAGCCCGCTGACAAAAGAAGAGAGCGACAAACTAGCACGACGGATTATAGAAACGATTCAGAACAACGGGTGGGGGCTCTTTGCTGTCTCTGTACCGGGGGTGGCTCCATTCATTGGATTTATTGGCGTTCAGAAGATCCCCTATGCCGTTCCTTTTACACCAACAGTAGAAATTGGGTGGCGCCTAGCCGCGGATTACTGGAACAAGGGATATGCAACAGAAGGGGCAATAGCTGTCCTCAAATATGGCTTTGAAAAATTAAAACTCGATGAGATTGTTGCGCTAACAACAGTATCCAATCAGCGCTCAAGAGCTGTAATGGAAAAAATTGGAATGCACCATAATCCAGCAGATGATTTTGACCATCCCAACCTGCCAAAAGAGCATCCTTTGCGTCCTCACGTCTTGTACCGGATTCGCCGCAATGAACAAATAGGATCCAGAAATCATTCCAATCACTTTAAAAACACCTAATAAAAGCGTCCCAAATGGAGTCTGTCATGTCTTTAGAGAACGATGTCCGCTCTTATAAGGAACTTTCCATAAAAATTGCTCTATTGGAACAGGAGAAAAAAACTCTGGGTTCAGCCATCTTGGAACAGCTCTGTGAAAAAAGCCTCTCTATTGCAGGTTATACTGTGAGACGCTATCACCGCTTCTCTATTACAACGGACCTAAAAGAAGCCCGCAAATTTGGAGCTACCAAAATAGAAGAAGTGATCGACAAAGAAAAATTAAAAAAGCTCCATCAATCTGGAGAAGATATCCCCGGAGTCTCCTTGATCCCCATCCTTCAAGTCTCTGTGCAAAAGCCAGAACCGTGAACCCAGGCTTTAAGGCCTGGGTTCATAAGTTTCAGTTGAGCTTCACAACTCAGCTTAAACATTGTTCGATTTTACCCGGTCCTTAAGGGTCTGGTTTTTCTTTTTCTGAATAAAAAGATTGACATTTTCACGAGTCATAATACATCATTTTTCTTCGAGCATCTCGCTAACTCTCAGTCAAAGTTAGGCAGACATTCTCTATCTCGTTGCAGCTTTAGCGATGACCATACACGGTGCTTAAACACAGTCCAAGCACCAAGAATTTTTGAAACGAAGTACTAGATGTGGAGACCAAAAAATGATAGGGAAACGCTGTCTTACCGTGTTTTTATTCTATGCTATTGCATTCATCATCCCTTTTTCATTTTCTCTGAATGCTCATATCAATATTGAGCGAATTACCAAGTTTCAATTAGAACAAGAGCCCTATGAATGGGCAATGATCGGTGAATTATTCAACCCTATAGAAGCAGCTGAAATTGCTGCGTCCTATCCTTGTGATTATTATAAAACCGTCAAAGGTTATGACGGTGAAAAAGGATACCAATATGAAGTCCGGCTACTGATTCCTATGGGTGAAAAAAAAGTGGCTCACGCTGAAACACTGAGCCCTACCTGGCTGAAATTAGCCCATGATTTACTCTCTGATGAATATCGAATGGCAATGTCAGAACTCACTGGCATTGACCTTTTATCTGCCCCTATAGAAGTAAACCTTTTCCATTATGGGCGGGATGCTTGGCTTGGGCCTCATCTTGATCTAAAAGATAAAATTGTGACTCATGTTCTCTATTTCAATTCCGAGTGGGATCCCAGAAATGGTGGTTCTTTAGCTATTTTAGGCAGCAAAAACATCCATGATGCGCTGTTTTTAATCCCTCCAATCATCGGAAATTCTTCTGTCCTCGTCCGTTCGAATAAATCCTGGCATGCTGTCATGCCCATCTCCGAGCACTGTAACACCTCACGAAGAAGCATGACTGTTACTTTCTATCGGCCTAATTCTATTAGCACGATGTGGCCTCCTGGAGATTTCACTTCTCTGCATGACTATAGAATTGCTAACCCATAAAAAAAATGAAAAAAACCAGACTCATTGCACAATTTGGAACGTTTGAAGTAGAAAACTATGGGGACTTATTATTCCCAATAATCTTTGAAAAAGAATTAACTTCTCGAATCCCCTCTGTTGAACTCCAACTCTTTTCACCTCTAGATAAAAAGGAGCATGTTCATCCCATTTTCCAAAAAAATGGATCACTAGCTACATTTTCTGAAGAAGCAGTTATCATCGGAGGAGGAGATATCATCTCATTCAAGAGCGATATAACCCCCGAATATGAACGCGATTGGCACAGTCTCATCAGCCCTCATAGCGCTTGTTGGGCGATTCCTTCTATTCATCGGGCCAAAACTGCTTCCCTATTGTGGAATGCCCCCGGCGTCCCTTTTCCTTTTACCGAAGAACAGGCTATTTTGGTTCGCGCCCTTGCATCACAGACTGATTATCTATCAGTCAGAGATGAGATTTCAAAGATGCATCTTCAGCAAGCCGGCGTTATAGAAGAAATTCATATAGTTCCAGACACAGCCTTATTGCTGCCAAAGCATTTTAGCGCTGAAAGCTTAAAACCTATTGCTGAAAGGTTACTAGTTCCCTTCGGATTAACTTCAGGAGAATTTCTTGCTTTCCAACTTCAGCCCGGTTTAGAACAGCATATTTTCCAGATTACAGAACTATTGCATAAGCTCAGCGATAAATTAAAACGCAAAGTGCTACTTCTTCCTATCGGATATTGCCATAACGACCAACAAATTTTATCAAAAATTCACAAACAATCAAAAGGCCATTTCTATTTTATTTCAGAAAAATTGAATTGTAGCGAAACCGCAGCAATCATTGCGCATGCTGGTTGTTTTGTAGGAACCAGCCTACATGGCAACATCACTGCTTACGCTTATGGGATCCCTCATCTCATTTACAATGCCGTTGGTTTGAAAAAATTAGACGGATTTTCAATATTGATAGAAGAGCCTGAACGGCTTGTATTGGATTATAAAGAAATCTTCGAGAAAACCAGCCTACTCTCTCACTCCCCTTCCCGTACTATTTACCAAAAACTCATAGGTCAGATAGAGCTGCATTTTGATCGAATCTCTGATTACATCCTGCATCCTCCTGCGATTAGTGAGTCCCGCAAATCTAATCCTGACCTTTCAGAAGATTATCTCCGCTTGTTGCACGATCAACAAAAAACTCAAAAAAAGATACAAAGCTTGGAAAAGCAAATCCGCAGATACGAGTCCTTTTTTTTACTAAAGGAACTGGTTTTTTTCAGACAGTTCTGCCAAAAACTCAAACGCGTTACCTCTTCGTTCAAAACTCAACATTTCTGGGCCCTAAAAATTGGGATTTTCGTATTGAAATTCTCTCTTAGAAATTTTAGGAAGTTCTTCAAGCTTGTTTTTAAACATTCCTATATTTTACTAGAAAATTACCCGGTAAAAATCCTTCCTCTCAATCAATGGCATTTGACACTTCATTCAAGGAGAGCAGAACGCTCATTCCTTTATCAGATTCAAGAGGACCTCCATGCTTTTTCTCATAAACCTCTTATTAGCTTAATCCTCCCTGTTTACAATACAAATAAAGATTACATAAAAGAAACAATCGAATCTGTACGTGATCAGTATTATACAAATTGGGAACTCTGTATCGCTGCTAATGGCTTAAATAGTCCTGAAATCAAAGAATCATTAGAGGAATTTCAAAAATCCGATCCACGGATTAAAGTAGCCTGCTTCAACGGCAATAACTCCATATCTTCCTGTTGCAATTCAGCAATTGAACTCTCTTCCGGAAAATACCTCATTTTGCTTGAACCGAATGATACGCTCTCCCCTAATGCATTGTATGAGATAATTAGAAAGATCCATTTGTATCCGCAAGCTGATTTTATCTATTCGGATGAAGATCAGTTAACCCAAAACGGGTTCTATAACGAGCCACTTTATAAGCCTGATTGGTGTCCAGATAGCTTTCTATCTAGAAATTACATCCACCATTTTGCCCTGATCAGAAAAGAGCTAGTTTCCAGAGCAGGTGGTTTTCGAATTGATTTTGAAGATGCCCATTATTATGACCTTTTTTTGCGAGTTACTGAGTTAACAGATAGCATTTTTCACATTCCCAAAATCTTATATCATAGACGAGAAAGCGCGGTATCCCACAAAAAAATAACCAGAGATGAAGTCAGTCGACGAGCGCTTAATGAAGCCATCAACCGCAGAAATTGGAATGCCCGAGTAGAGTACAATTCAAACTGTTCTGGCTGTTTTACAGTTCGATATCAATCCAATCCTACTCACAAAGTAAGCATCATCATTCCAACTAAGAATCAATCCAATATGTTGAGCAAGTGTATTGATTCAATTTACTCTAAAACGAATTATAAAAATTTTGAGATAATTGTTGTAAGTAATAACAGCACAGAACAAAACCTTTTTTCACTTTTAGAAAATTACAAGAAAACATACGAGGACAAATTCCAATATTATGAAAACAATATACCTTTTAACTACTCTCGGTTAATGAATGAAGCTGTCATCAAAGCTTCTGGTGACTATTTACTTTTTCTAAATAATGACACAGAAGTCATCTCTCCCGAATGGATCGAAGAAATGGCAGGTCAAGCAGAAAGAACATCGATTGGAGCAGTTGGGTGCAAGCTTCTCTATTTTAACAATACCGTTCAGCATGCGGGAGTCGTGATGAGGGAAGGAGAAGGAATAGCCCATCATGTATTTATTGGAGAGGACCGAAATAGCCCAGGCTATTTTTATCGTTTAAATACTGTGAATAACTATTCAGCAGTGACAGCCGCCTGCTTGATGTGTAGGAAAAGTCTCTTTTATGAAGTAAATGGCTTTGATGAGGATCTGAAAGTTTCATATAACGACATCGATTTTTGCCTCAAATTGAAAGAACGGGGATATTATAACATCTACCTCCCCCACGTTGAATTGTATCATTATGAATCATTCACAAGAGGCTCTCCATCAACAACGAAAGAAGCCTATGAACAATTTTGTAACGAACGAGAAATTATGCGAACTCAATGGAAAAAATACATCGAGTACGATCCCTGCCATAGTGTGTATTTAAGTCGAACAGGAAGCTTACAGGAATAAGAGAGTGTTGTGAAAGCTAGCCTTAATCCCATACTATAGTATGAACATGCCATAATTGCGCTTTAGTAAAAGGAGTTACTCCGTGTTTTGGAGTAACCCCTTTTACTAAAGCGCAATTATGGCATGTTCATGTATAAATTGCCCCTTCTTCTGAAAAATCATCTTAGGCAGCGGTGCGGAACAATTAGTTGAAGATTTTATGCTGACCCGCTACGCCTGCTACTTGATCGCTCAAAACGGAGATCCTCGTAAAAAATCCATTACCTTTGCGAATTCCCTTTAGTACGGACTTTTTGCAGATCGGGAAAAGGTGGGCAAGAGATGATTGGGGGCGACTGGACGCATTCAGAACTTTTGATTGGGGTAAACTAATGGGAAATACGCCTCAGTCTTTCTTCAAAACTGGGTAAATCTAAGACTGTACCCCCTCTTCTGTGATAGGAAAATCGTAGAATAGATTCTGATTACGCTCGGGTAGATAATAAAAATGCCAAAACTCCGCTTCTAGCGGAACAAATCCCTCATCAAACATCACTCGTCTAAGCAAATCTCTATTATTTCGTTGAATATCAGTAAGCTGCTGATAAGAAAAAGAGGATCTAGGGTCAAAACAGAGATAGCCGACCCCCATATCCAGGCTTTCAGGATCCCAGATTCCCAAAAAATCTTCGGGCATTACCACCCACTCAGGTGAGAGCTCAAGAGGCACAAGAGTAACATCTACAGCCGTTCCTTTAGTGTGCGAACTAAGGCGACTGAGATAATCTAGATCATGAAAATTCCTCTTCTCTGTGCGCGGATAATGGTATTTCTTAACAAGCGGTGTATCAGACATCAGGGTCCATTTTATGAAATAATCAACGGTGCGCTGTGGCCGATAGCAATCATACACCTTAATTCCGAGCCCCAAAGGGCGCAATCTTGTTTGAATCCTCCCAAGAGCCTCAGCTAACTGCACTTCCGCTACACAACGTCCAGATTCATACCCAGGGAGGGCTGTTGGTACATTCTCATCTTCAGCAAAAATAGCGTAGCTCAAATCCCCGCGACACACCCAATTCCGAAACATAACGGGATCGAATTTAATAGAAGAATCTACTAAATCAAGATAAGTCCATTCAAACTCTTCAGCCCCAACGTGCCCACAGAGCAAAAACAAAAAGAAAATAGCACGAAACATCCAACTTTCCTTTAATTTTTTCAAAATAACTCCCAATCTACTGGACTTTTGACAAATCAGTGGGCTTTGCCCAATCAAAAAAATCTACCAACAGAAACATTATTTGAGATTTAAAATTGTCGCCCGTAACCTGTTAGTGACCAAAAAAACAGCAGGCGACAAGGTGAAGTTACCACATTCTCTCCAATTTTGCATAGACTCAGCACGAATATTTCAAAAAGAGCTACTTAACCTGTTTAGTAATAGAAGTTATGCTTCGCTACAGCTTGTGGAAGCATTGGCTCATGCACCAAAGCCCACAACCGTAGTCGAACTTTCTCAAGAAATACCATTCCAACGCTCCTACAGCACAATCAATAAGGTGTTGAATGCATTTGGAGCGGAAAGCCTGATAACCAAAACAGTCAATGCAGGAGGGACTACAAAAATAGCACAAAGTATCGATCCTGTTGTATTCTCCAAAATCACCAAACCGTTCTCCGATATGTTTGTTACAATGCTTCCACAAGAGGTAAATCGCAAGTTTCGTTTATATCTGGACTTTTGACAAATCAGTTCGCTGCGCTTAACTGGTTTTTCAAAAATTAAGCGAAAATACAGTTGAAATATAGCTCGATCAGGCTGCTTGTCGCTGTTCCTTGCGCTTTTTGACCACTTTTTTTCGCTCTCGCTTGGAAAAACATGCGCCAAATTCCCTTCCTCGTGATTTTTCGCGCTGTGTAGGCGGAGGAGAAGGTGAACCTAACACCGGAAAAATCCTTGTAGCGAATAAACGCTTCACTTCTCCCGGGCCAGTCGGTTTTGTTGCATCTTGCTTTTTGTGCCATGGTCTAGTAGGCCCCTGAGCGACATGGCGAACGTGATAAAGCAACCAATAAGCCATACAACAAAACCACCACCAACTGATTTGATGATCAGGTTCCGGTGTTTGATAGGCACAAAAGAGCAGCTTTTGTTTGATAAATCGAAAAAAATGCTCGATGTCAAAACGCCGCCGATAGCTTTGATATGCATCCAATCTCACCTTACGCAAAAGATGCAGACGAAGGAGCGGATCTTTTGCGTAAGGTGAGATCCAATGCTGTAATTTCTCCCCGTCGTTTACCGGACAGAATCAATAATAATGGGGAAAAGAGAACCTCTTGACAATCGTCTTGAGCAAAAATTTCAACTTTGACTACGTCCACAAGCTCAGAGTGTCCTTCAATATGAACACCATTCCAGCGATTGAGCAGTACATCAACTCGTCTCTGCTTTATCGCATCTTCAAACTCATACTCTTCATCACTTCCGCCTTCTATTCCAGGCGGTAGATCCTCAATAAATCGAATGATGCCTGGCTTGTATTTAGGTGGCCGCCCTTTCCCTCTATGAGCAATTTGATCATTTTTTGCAGGTCTTCGTCCTTGCCTATCTACTCTGCCTCGAGCAATCACAACCTGCTTCTCAGAATAAGATTTAAGGCGTCCGTAAGCGGTATCAGCCACAATCACGTTTAGCTGTGAATCGGCAGAGGTCAGTTCATCAAGTAATTGGAGTTGAGCTCTAGCAATTTCACAAGCAGTTGTATCCGTAGGGATCCTCTCCAAGGAGACGGGAAGCTGCCAGTTAGCTTCCCCTATGCGGAGATAGGTCAATACGCTAGCTTCTACACCTACCGTCACTGGCAGGCCGATTTGATTTGCTTGATGGACATAGCTGCGATCATCGAGGGTGTGTGCGTGAATGCGAGGATTGGATGTAGCATCTAGGGCATATAAACGAAACTTGCGATTTACCTCTTGTGGAAGCATTGTAACAAACATATCGGAGAACGGTTTGGTGATTTTGAAGAATACAACAGGATCGATACTTTGTGCTATTTTTGTAGTCCCTCCTGCATTGACTGTTTTGGTTATCAGGCTTTCCGCTCCAAATGCATTCAACACCTTATTGATTGTGCTGTAGGAGCGTTGGAATGGTATTTCTTGAGAAAGTTCGACTACGGTTGTGGGCTTTGGTGCATGAGCCAATGCTTCCACAAGCTGTAGCGAAGCATAACTTCTATTACTAAACAGGTTAAGTAGCTCTTTTTGAAATATTCGTGCTGAGTCTATGCAAAATTGGAGAGAATGTGGTAACTTCACCTTGTCGCCTGCTGTTTTTTTGGTCACTAACAGGTTACGGGCGACAATTTTAAATCTCAAATAATGTTTCTGTTGGTAGATTTTTTTGACTAGATCAGTTGGGCAAAGCCCACTGATTTGTCAAAAGTCCAGATTTAAATAAACCTGAAAAATTTCAGACCATCGTCATTTGTGCCATATTTTATTGAACTTGTCATGATCATAGAGAGTTTTTTCCCAGACCTCTAAACCTAAACATTTATCCTGGTTGCTCATTTCAAAGTGTGCCACGCTTGTTTTTCTAAACCAGTTTTATTGGCACATTTTTTAGGTGATTTTCATAGAGAATTTGGAAGCGACTGGACGCATTCAGAACTTTTGACTGGAAAAATTTGTCTTTCTAATTTATTGTTTGTTCAAACAAATTCACCTTAAAGGAAACTTATGTGGAATAGAGGAGTTAACTTGAACAACGATTTAAAAAAAGATTTATATGGCCGCTGCAGCAACTGTTAAACTTATTCCTTCACAGCCTGATAGCTTGCAACTTGCCTTTAATCCGCCTAGTGCTGAAATGCTAGAGTTTATCAATTTGTTCTACATGGTTATTTGGAAGAGCGATCCAGTGAGCTCCGGGGAAATACCGACACTTTATATATTAACAGACTGTCATTTTGACGATGCGGCATTAAAATGTAATGCGCAATTTATAAAAAAATTTGGAAATAGGAAAACAAAATTATTTATTGAAGGCGTGCCATCCGGAGTGTTAATAGCTCCTCAGGAACACCGTCTAACCAAGGCTATTGCAACTCCAATACAAATCACAGCAAGCGGGTGGGATATACCTTTGCAAGTGCAAGCAAGCGGGTGGGATATGCCTTATACACCTCCCGCCGGACAGTTTCAACCGGAAATTCTTACTATATGGGGCCAAATAAGTCGCGCTTTGCAGCAATTTGGACCTGCGGAGCTAGAAGCCGCAGAAAGACCTTACCGTAAAAGCTCTACACTTAAGCCAAAAAGAGTGTGCGATCAATCTATAATATGCCTATCCAAGATAGCCAATTTCCAGCCAACTACTTGTACAAGCCAAACAGATTGTTTAATTGATGCTATGCAAAAAACAGGGAGAAGATATTCAAGCCTGCTTGAATTGATGTATGCAGCAACAACTTGGGAAGGGTCTGCAGAAGGTGTATATGAGCGCAATCGCTCTTTACTCAACACGCTTGAAAAAGCTAATGTTGCTCTTGCTCCAAGCGGGGAGGTTCATTTTGCGGTGGGTGGTGCTGCTCATGTGATTTATACAATTCCAGAGCATCAGAAAGCTGTTAACTTAGTGCTTGATAAATTCAAACACTCAGGAAAAGTAGTCATCTTAGAACCAAAATCTGTTTACGAATTTAGAATGAATTTACCTCCTGCCATGCCGCGATGTAATAAGAGTTAGGCTACAAAGCCTGTACTGTACATCGTAGAAAAGTAATTTCCGCTTTCTATTTTCTTAATAACTACAACGAGATACTGGCCGTTGTCAGCAATTCCCGCTAGAAAAATCATAACCCATTGATTTTTCTAGCGCGAATTGCTGCTTTGTCGTGACTCATCCGACCTTCTAATAGATCTGAAAGACCTACTGCAGTTGCATACTGATTCTGAGCGATTAAGTAATCCGAATAGATATCGAGCATTTTGTTCATAACCTTTCTCCAAAGTTTGAACAAAAGTTTTACACCTATTCGACGTGTTTGATCAACTGATTTTTAGCGTGTTGTGCGTAAGGTGAGTTTTGATCTAGAATTTTTATATTGTTTCTTGTTGATGAAAACCTAAAATGGGTCTAGCCTTATCTCGGAAGGCGTACTAAAACCAGAAATCAACTGACATTTTAGTACCCCCTTTTGACATGAGCTCTACAAACCAGGGAATCCTTGGATTTGGTGGAGTTTTAGTGACAGCTAATCAAGAAATTGCGGAGGAGACAATGTTGAGAAATTACTATGGGAAAATATGTGGTCTATTTGTTCTGTGCTTGCCGATTCTTTCACAAGCGGGGTCGATTCTAGAAATTCTTCAGGTTGAACCGTCAGTCGAATCGCAAGATTTTGTCGATAACAAAAAACAATTCCAACTCCATACGCTTATTACGGAGCAAAGGCATCCTAAAACATGGGATTTGGGTCATAAAATCCAGACCAATACACTCGCTGGAATCGAAATGCTTTTGAGTGTCGATGAAGATGTTTCTGCAAAAATCCTCGAACTTTCCAAAAACACCACGTTCTTAGAACAGGCTGCAACCGCCGTGAAAGAAGCGATAGTAGAGAATCGCAAGATCTATTTCTATGGCTGTGGCGCAACGGGCAGGCTTGCTAAACAAATGGAGAGTTCTTTTTGGCGACCCTTTTGGAAAAAAATGCAGTCTCTTCCTCAATGGGCAACTCTGCAGAAGCATTTTCCCGATATTCACAATCGATTGATTGGGGAGATGACTGGAGCAGATCGTGCGTTAATTAGCTCACTAGAAGGATTCGAAGACTTGCAGTTGATTGGTAAGCTGCAACTGGCTGATCATCACATCGAGCAAGGGGATGTGATTTTTGCCGTCACAGAAGGAGGGGAAACTTCCTCTGTTATAGGGACTATCTTAGCTGGCGTAAGCCACTATGACATGCACGATCCTCAACAGGTCGCTGCAGCGCAAAAGCACCTATATTTTGTCTATAATAACCCCGATGATGTGCTTCTTCCTTTTGAGAGAAGTCGTACTGTTATTGAAAACAAGGCGATCACGAAAATTTGCCTTTTCACAGGACAGCAATCGATTACAGGGTCTACAAGAATGCAAGCGACAACGAGTGAAACTTTTATCTTGGGCGTTGTTCTAGAGCATGCTCTTTATCAACTACTCGAACCTCATCTTTCGAAAGCAGAATTGTATGCTCTCGGATTCTCTACAACCACAATACGTGAAAGACTCTTGAGTTTTTTGCCTGTTAGAGAAGCTGTTTACAAAGCACAAAACGCGATTAGTCAATTGACGGAGATGGAGGCGAACACATATGCTAATAAAAACACGTCAGTATATTTTGCACAAAAACCACTGATCACCGTATTCATTGATTCCACAGAACGTGCGCCTACCTTCCGGCTGTTTCCTCTGGATACTATAGAAGCTACGGCGAAAAAATCATGGATCCAAGTCTGGACACCAGCACGAGATAAACTCGATGCATGGGAAAAGTTTTTAGGGCGCCCTTTCTGTGGCCTTAACAAAGAAATGTACGAAGCTCCCTTTTCTGAAAATATCCAAGATCCTTACTTAAAAGCGGCGGCTATTAGGAGCTTAAAAAATGCTGGGGATGAGCAACAATTCCTTTATGATTTTTCCTATTCTCCAAAAAATGTAGACATGCGAGGGCTGCAGGAAAACGATTTAGGTGTTATGGTGCTTTTTGCAAACGAAATACCGCAGTTGCTGGACCCCTCCTCTTCCTTTCAAAGTTGGTTAAAAACCTTTGATGAGAAGAAAGCAAAAGTAGCCATTATTTTGGTACTTGCTGATGTTCTTACTGCTGAGAATCCGGTGATGAAAACGATAGCTTCTCTAGCGCCGCAGGCGCAAATTGTGCAGTTACCGTTTGATAACATAGGAGATCCTATCGAGTTGCGCCAACACATTGGATTAAAGATGTTGCTCAATGCCCATTCCACAGGAGTTATGGCAAAATTAGGAAGAGTGGTTGGCAACACGATGGCCTATGTAAATCCAGGTAATCTCAAATTGATTGGAAGAGCTACTTTTCTCATTCAAAGCCATGTGAATGATAAGCTCCCTATGACGGATAAGATTTCGTATCGTGAAGCAAATGCTATCCTTTTTGATGCGATGGAATATGCGAAAAAAACGCAAAAGGTAGGACAGAATACCGAGGTAGGGCTTTCGATTATTCGCATTTTAGAAAGTATGAAAAACAAAAAGGCTTTTTCTTGGGAGGGCGCAGAAGTCATTCTGCAAACCTACGGGTTAGAAGGGTATCTGCGAAATAATGAGATGAAAAATTAGCCTGAAAATTCATCTGAGAGGCTATTGATCAATAGCCTCTCGATCAGATAATACCCTTTTTGCAACCTGTCCTACGTTTTGACCCCTGCATTACAGCTATACAATTGATGGCTCCTCTAAATTTTTTGTCATCTTAAAGTCTACACAGCTAGAAATTATTATCTCTTCAGCGACAATCTCCTGGGTCTTTAGATCTACAGCAATATGTTCATTCCAAATGTGTTCCGTATTTTTTTCTACACTAGTTTTATTGACACATTTTTTAACCTACATTCCTAGACCTGCTGATAAAAAATTTTGGCGGTGCAATAACGGTTAGGATACAGTAAAGCTGACAGCTCCAAGTTTGTCTAAAAAACGCTCATAGACTTGCAAATTGTAGTGGTTTATGAAATAGCGTATGGCTCCTACGTGATTAACCATTTTTTTCGAAAAAGCAACGCTCTTCCTTACAAGACGTCCTACTCTTTGTCTCAAAATACAGTTTACTCCTTCGACAAGGCTGGTTTTTCCGGACTTTTTTTTACTGCAAAGTGTACTTCAGATGGTATAGCTCCTTTGTAAGCCTCCCACTCATCTGTGTAAACATCGCATCCAAATTTATAAGGATCAGGAATTTCCGCCCAAAAAAGTCTCGCATCTGCTTCAGAACGTCCACCAAAATGTACGGCTACAACCTGACGAGTTAAAGCATCCAACGCCAACCATATCCACACTTGGTTCTTCTTTTTACCAGCAAACGACCAAAGCTCATCCGCTTCCAGACGTTCAAGAATTAATCCCAATGAGTCCGGCGGAACCTGGATGCTCAAATTTCTGGGAGTGCGAACATACTCTTGCTCTATAAAATCCAGTAGCCATGTTAGACTGACTCCAGTCGCTCGACAAATCCCCCGCAATGACAGTTTTTCTAAGAGCAAATTTCGAACTATGTCCCTTGTCTCTTCTGAGATAATTTTATTCTGAGGGTCAAGGACAAACTGTCTTCTACAGTCTATACACCGATGGTTTTGGTCACCGTGTCTATTAAGACCATTTTTTACAAAAGCTAAAGAACCACAAGAAGGACAACTCGAACGCATAAGGAACCTTTTTTAGGTGCTAGTATGCCAGTTAAGTAACTATTATCCTACCCCTATTTACACCGCCAGAATTTCTTGTCAAAAAGATTCAAAATTTTTCATGCAAATTCCCTGGGTTTTGCAGACAAGAAAATTCTCCCGATTCCTTTTTCTCTTCAACATCTTTTAGTCTGATTTATTGCCATCAGAATTGATAATTAAACGGTTTATTGGATCACCAAAGGAACAAAAAAGTGGCCGTAAAACTAATGAAGAAAAGTATCTACTAGAGCATTATAAACAAATGCAATCATAGCAATATACAGAGGTAGTAGACAAAACTGGCGACTCTTTTTATATTCTCCTTGGGAATACCGAGACCAGACAAAATAAAAAGTAAAAGGTATTGATAATGGCACACAAAAGCATAAGAATATGATCGATAAACCGAAGGGTACTGACATACTCGGACTATCAAATATCATAATACTTGTAGCAGCAAACATAAAAAGAAATGGAAACAGGACAAGATAAATAATTGTTGCTGTCCATGCATATCTTTTTGTTTTTTTTCTATCGTCTTCAACATCAATGGAAATGTTCATAAGTATCTCTTAAACAAAAGATTCAACAAGCAATTTTTGAGAGTCCATCAATGCTATTCTAGTTGAGCTTTTTCTATATTTCTCAATCTTTTCAAGAACAATATTTTGATAACTTTCATTCTTGAAAGAGTGCTCCCACATACTTTCAGAATCAACAACGGTGACATTGCTAATTTTTTCGAATTCACTTCTATAAAACTTGCATCTTTCCTGAGCATACCTTTCATGAACATAAGGGTCTAAACAATCGAGTTCTTGAATTGCATCTCCAAAAGCTAAGCGTCGAATGATTTCATCATCGCTTAAACCTTCTTTTAAACCTTCGTATCTTCTAATGGCAAAATATTGAGAATTATAAGAACCCACTCGAGGTATTAAATCCCCAACGCTTGCATAATTACGAGAATCTGGATGAGCAGCATCTGAAGCGATAAAAAACCATTTTTGCGTAAGGTGAGCTCTAAAGTTTAGATTAGGTCCGGGCCACATTATTTCATTTCACTCACTAACGTCCTCGTCTCCCGGGCTGCCGCCCGAGGACTCAGTTGTTGCCAGCCCTGTGATAGTGACTCCTCCTCCGCTCCAACCTGGATATACCTAGCGGCTTGTCTCGGGGCGGGAGAAGCCACTATCTTCGGGCTGTTTTATACATCCACTACACAATGTGAGGTGAATCGGTTTTGTCTTACCTATTTCCAGTAAACGCTAGGCTGTTGAGTAAATTTTTTCAAACTTATCTCCAACCTGTCAGACGACAGTGTAAACTGAAAGGAGTATAGTTATGCCCTTGGGTAATATGCTGTTCGTCAGCTTACCAGTAAAGGCCTTCTATTCGGATTAGCTGCATGTAAGAGCTCTGCATATTTTTCAATGCTCGGCCTAGCTTGAGCTCTCTCATAACGAGCATAGGCATTAGGTGATTTCGATTTCAGTCTTTTCGAAACATCCCGAATGGTTAAACCACTTCTTAATCTTTGTCGTTTTAATCCCAATGCGAATAATAATTTCTCATCAGAAGCACCAAGCCCAATAACACCGTCTTCATAAAGATTGACAGTAAGTTGAAACTGCTTACCCAAAAGATCTTCATAAGAGTCTTTTAAAAGCTCATTTACAGCATCTTTGATCATCTCTAAAGCTTCTTTTCTTGTCTTTCCCTGTGTCATTACATCAAGAAAAGAAATTTCAACAAGCCACCATGAACTATCAGGATCTTTCCAAACTCTGCCTTCCA
>JABDDH010000013.1 GCA_013287705.1 Chlamydiota bacterium
GCACTATTGCAAACCTACGCGATGCGTTCCTACCCGGAGCTACTCTCTTCTCTTGTAGATCGAGAACCTGTCGCAGAGGGGTATGCAAAACGCGATTTAGCGCTCGCTTCTTTAGTGGCTTTTCACCATTTTAATTTAGAACGGGCAGTCGGTGGGATGCTCTTGCAGCGTCGCCCGATTCGCTTTTCTTTAAGACCTGGGGAGTCGGCAGTTGATTTGATGCTTTTTCCGGGTCTTGCTGACTATCAGTTTGAAGCAGTCATTCAGTATGCCAAAAAAGAGAAGTGGCCCCTGACAAGTCAAGGGCTTTTTTTCGAAATTAAGCATTCAGCTTCGAGTGTGGATGGAACACTTCTTGAAGCCTTTTATTTAACAGAGGAGTTTCAATCTGTTTTCACACTCTTTAGTAGGCTCGGGATGCGCCTTGAAAAAGAGGAAGTTGTGAAGCTTCTTGTGGATGGCGATTTTGCAACCGTGCGTGATTTTACACAGCAGCAAAAATCGGCCCAAGACCTTTCCATGAACCGCGCCCGGGCCCTGCTGATCGATTATCTCAATCAGCGCTCATATAGAGCTGGCTCTATTCTATTAAAAAACGACCTCTCCTTTGCCTTAAAACGACTTAGCGATTCCCAGATTATTTTTATCTTAGACAACCTTTTAGAAAAAGCTCCACACCATGAGAAGTTTTGTCAAGAACTCCTTTTAAGCCCTAGATCTGATCTAATCTGGAAAAAAGCAGCAGCTAGACTCTATCTCTTTGCCGGGGAACCCCTTCCCGACGCCTTTGATCGCATCGCTGTTTTGCGCAAATTTGTCGCCGACATGCCCATCCCTCCTAAGCAACATAAAGATCCCGAACTGCCAAAGCCTAGTCCCAACCTCATCCGCCCCACTCAACGCCGTTCCCACCTGATTCAGGATGGGGACAACCTCTGGAAGATCGCGAAGAAATACCACGTCTCTGTCGAGGCTCTGCGCAAGCAGAACCAGCTCGAATCCGACCTTTTGCGTCCGGGAAGGAAGCTTGAGATTCCTGAGTCGCGTTAAGATGCAGGGCGGGTTTAGTGGAGCTTCTGGGCGTAGCGAAGGCGAAAGTCTTTAAAATATTTTTTTAATGCTTTGCCACCTGCTGTTTGTACAGCAATTCCCGCTTAAAAATATTGCGAGTATTTTTGGATCCATTGAAATTCAAAAGATCCGCTCCTTCGTCTGCATCTTTTGCGTAAGGTGAGTGTTAAGCTTCATCAATACCGCCGGGATGCCACGGGTGGCACTTACAGAGCCGCTTTATGGTCTGCCAGATCCCTCCGAGTATCCCCTTTTTTTTAATTGAATCGATGGCGTAGTCAGAGCAGCTCGGGTAAAACCGACAGCAGTTGCCAAGGAGGGGGGAGATGGTCCACTGATAGAGGCGAATGAATAGAATGGCGACGTGCTTCATATAAAGTGGAAGACGTCGCTGACAACAACCAGAAGAATTTCAATGAGGATTAAGAAAATAATTGTCACTTCAAGACGCGCTGTATGTTGATGGTTGAGCTCACTGCTTAAAATTTCAAAGAGTTCATGGACAACATTGAGCCTTTTGTTGAGCACTTCAACCCGTTTACCGACGTCCAGATAGTGGGCGGTTCTGCGATAGAATGGCTCAAGTTCGGGATGTTCCCAGAAAAATTCAGGGGTGTCGAGCATCTCGGTTCTTAGGTTAATAAAATTGCGCTCAATGAAGAGCTCTCCCATTTTTTTAGAAATCTCTTTACGCGAGAGGGAGATCTTCCCTTTTTTTGCTAGGTCATCGGGTAGGTGCTGGGAATTGTCAATTGTATTTTGAATGACGCCTTCAAAAGTACTCAGTTTTACCGATTGAGCGATTCCATAAGAGATAGAGAGCTTTGTTAACGTGCTCTTATTCTGTAGGATAATCTCATCTTCCTCGATTTTCATCGAGTCGCCATAGGAGAAGGTGAACTCATCGATTTCAGCTTTTGCAAGCGGTTGCTTTCCAAATTCTGCGATCGTTGCGAGGATGTCGCGCTCTTGCTCTTCTAGTAATCCCCAAAAGACGACAACGCCATAGGAGAAGTAGAAGATGTCGCTTTTGGTCGAGCGTTCATCTTTTGCTTGCTGATGGAGGACCTCTCGAAAAGTCTGCAAGGCACCCTGTGTTTGGATCCATTGGGCAAGGCGATTCATTTCAAAGGAAGCGGCGACGCAGTAACTAGCACAGCGCATATAGACTCATATTTCTTATTCTCTCAACACTCTACCTGAGAGATTTTCTTAAAGCGAGTGAAATTTTTCTTGCCCCAATTTCCCGTGTCGTCGTAAGATCCCTATTTTCTTTATCTCGACTTTGCAACTTTTTGGGACCGAAGGCCTCGAGATATTTGTTCTGGGCGCTGTTTTTAACCTCTTCCTTAGAAAATAAACAGCGAGTTTGGCCATAGGCCAAACGGCCAAGAGCAAATAGACGAGGCAGGCGGTCCCAAAAAGTTGCAAAATCGAGTTTATGCGAAAGTGGCGAAATTGGCAGACGCGCTACCTTGAGGTGGTAGTGAGGAAACTCACTGGGGGTTCGAGTCCCCCCTTTCGCAATTCCTGTGATTTTTTTGCACCGATAGCTCAATCGGATAGAGTACCCGGCTTCGAACCGGGTGGTTACAGGTTCAAGTCCTGTTCGGTGCATTTTTTGGTTTTCCATCTTGTTTTAATACAGCAATCAAAGTTAGGATGGGAAAAAATGGGGACTTTATGGAAAACGCCGAAAATTTTTTTGAAGAAGATCAAAATTATCGTATTGTGATTCAGGGCAGAAATTTTCTAGTTACTGAAGCAATGAGGAATTATGTCTTTAATAAATTTGAAAAAATTGAGCGTTTTGGGACGCATATCATCGATGTTCATGTTCTTTTAGAGATCCAGAGGATAGAGCAGTCGTGTACGATTGTTTTGCGTTTCAACCATTTCAAAGTTAAAGCTTCAGCTGTCAGTAGCGATATGTACGCCTCTATTGATAAGACAATTGATCGGTTGCAGAGGCTTTTAGTTCGCTGGAAAGATAAGATTGAAGATCATCATAAGAAAAATCACGTCTCAACGGCAATGAATGTTCGCATTGTCCAAAGAAATGAACTTGCTGAAATTAACGATGATATCGATGCAGAGACAGCAAAGCAAGAAGAAGAGATGTTACGGCCTCATCATGTGACAAAAGAAGAGACGCGTCTCCTTAAAATTTTATCTACAGAAGAAGCTGTGATGAAGATGGATCTTTCGGGGGATCATTTTATGATCTATTGCGATGAAGCTTCGCGTGCGCTGAAAGTGGTTTATCGTCGCGACGACGGCAATTATGGTATCATTGAGCCACAAACGTAAAATCTTTGATCCTCTTCGTAATCGTTTTGTAGCAGCCTCTCCTGAAGAGATCGTTCGTCAAACATTGATTCAGAGGATGTTACGAGATCTTGGCTACCCCAAAGAGAGGATTGTAGTTGAAAAGCGGCTCGATCAGATGCCTCATCTTTCAGGCTGTTTACCTGATAGACGAGCAGATATTGTTGTCTTTGCTCCAAACATTCACCCGAAATATCCCTTTTACCCACTTTTATTGATTGAATGTAAAGAAGAAAAAATCACGCAAAAAGCTATTGACCAAGTTCTTGGGTACAACTATTATCTAGGGGCTTTTTTTTGTGCTCTTGTAGCACAAACAGAGATGCTCTGCCTTTTAAGTGAAGGAAAGCATCTGCCCCACATACCCACTTACCAAGAGCTTCTGGCCCATGCGTCTGAATTTAGAAGGAATTGAACTACTTTATGTTTACGGACTCAAAGGGGATCCTCTTGTCGATACGTTTTTGGCACAAGATCCTCGCAATACGGTTGTTTTTCTAGAAGATACCTTAGAGAGCTTTGAAGGACTTTTTCAAGAGAACCCTCAAATCCACGTGAGGCTGATCCTTAGCGAAGAGTTGATCGATGAGTGTTGCACGACTTTTGCATCAGAAAAGGTCGAAGTCGTCACCTTTGATCCAACTAAAGCGGAAAAGATCGACGAGTTGCGCCTAAAAATTTTACGCAAAAGCGCCCTTTTTTATGCGCTTGTCTCCGAAGCGCTTCATTTGCCTTATCTGATTCACAACTGCTTAAGTAATTTTTTTCGACTCCATCACGCCTTTCCGGCGTGCGAATTAACGGGCAAGTTTTCCGGAATCCCAGCCATTATCTGTGGAGCGGGACCCTCTCTTGCGGCCTCATTTGAACCTCTTAAAGCATTGCGGGACAAGGCACTTGTTTTTGCTGGGGGCTCTGCCATCTCTGCGTTATGCCATGCGGGGATTATCCCAGACTTTGGAATGGCCGTCGACCCGAATCCCGAAGAGTACGACCGCTTTAAACATATTGCCCATCGAGCCTTTCCCCTTCTCTATGCCAATCGACTCTTTCCTGCTGTCTTTACTGCGTGTGATGGCCCTTGGGGGTATCTTTATACCGATAGAGCCTCCCCCTTTGAGATGTGGCTAGAAGAGGAGATTGGAATTAAAGGGGAACGGTTAGGCTCTGATGTCGATCAAGAAGCACTTTCTGTCACAACACTGCTTATCGCTTATGCGGTCCGCCTTGGCTGTCATCCGATCATCTTAACGGGGGTCGATCTTGCCTACACAGGGGGCAAACGGTATGCGCCAGGGATTGTTGAAGAAGAGCCCGAGGTAAAGGCAGCGAGGAAGGCCGGGGACTTGCTGCTTGAGCGCATAGGCCACTTGGGGCACACAATAACCACTCAGGTGAAGTGGGTGATGGAGGCGTCGGTGATTGCGGCGTTTGCCAAGAGTCACCCGTATATTGAAATGATGAATGCGACAGAAGATGGCTTACCGATTGAGGGATTAAAGAGGATCAAGCTTCAAGAGTTTGCTTGTGAAAAGGTCTTTGATTTTAAGAAAATGATTCAAGAAGCAATTGAGGCATTGCCAGCTGTCGTATCAAGTTCTGAACTGCTTTTTGAACCACTTGAGCGCCTGACACTAAGTCTTGAGAGGTGTCAGAAAATTTGTCAGGCGATGGTGGAAGAGCTTGAGGCAACGATTCCTTTCTATAAGACAGGTAAAATGGTTATTTTAGAGATGGACTTTGAAGAAGAGTTAGCTTTTAAGGTGATGTTGCAGAATCTAGCTCCTGCTTTTGAACGAAGTGTGGGACGAACTGTATTTGATGAAGGGGAGAGAGTTCTTGCGATATGGAAATTTTTGAAAAAAAGCATCCTTGATCTGCAACAATTGTTTCAGACTGGCTCTCTAAAGTGCCTTTCCTCACAGCTTGAATTTGTTGATTGAGCAGAATCCTTAAGTTCTCAATGCTTTAACTATAAGTATGTTGCTATATTTTTATTTTTTTTGTTGCAGTAAACGACTGTAATGATGTAACATTACACATGTTAAAACGCTCTAAGAGCGGTAGCACAACAACAAAATCAAAGGAGAACACAATGGTTGCTAAAACAAATTTTATAAGCTCACAAGATTATCAAACTGTTTATGACAATTTTCAGTCTGGGAAAGTAAAAACCCTCGACACTTTTTACCCACATCTATCTTTACATACACTTATACAGAAGATTCAGATCGCTCATCCAGAATTTAAGGATCCAGCACTCATGACCTGTACAACTCAATATGAACCTGGTAATTATGGTAGTGGATTAAAGTTTGAGATTTTGATTACAGAACCTGGGCTGAAGCGTCTTAAAGAGTACGCAGAGATAACACCTAAGCTCTGAGCCAAGGCACCCATACTATCGAGAGTTACTACCTCGATAGTGTGGATTTATCTTCGGGCCAGTTTATTGCGGAGCGTGCGGGTTGAAATGCCAAGAACCCGTGCCGCTTTTGTCTGGTTCTGCTGCTCTGCTTGCAGGGTTTCTGCAATCATTCTCTGTTCCATCTCCTCTAGAGAGAGGCCTGTGAATGCAGAGGGGAGCTTGCAGCTAATCGGATCAAGGGCTAGATGTTCTGGGAAAATTAAGTCAGAGAGGTCCATGACAACTGCTCTCTCAATTAGGTTGGCAAGTTCCCGAATATTGCCCGGAAAGTGATACTCCAGAAGTCTTTTTTGAGCCTCTACAGTCAGTTTTTTCTCTTTTTTATGATTTTCAAGGCAGAGACGCTTTAAAAAGTAGTTGGCAAGAGGCAGCATATCTTCCCGTCTTTCGCGTAGAGGCTTGATGTGAAGTGGAATGACATTAAGCCTATAGTAGAGATCTTCACGAAAGAGTTTATTTTCAATCGCCTCTTTCATCTTGCGATTAGATGTCGCAACCAGACGCACATCGATGCGAACTGGCTGCAGCCCGCCGACCCGCTCAACCTCTTGTTCCTGGATGACGCGCAAGAGTTTTGACTGCAGATGTATCGGGATCTCAGAAACTTCATCTAGGAGTAGTGTCCCTTTATGGGCAAGTTCGAATCTACCAAGGCGCCGGTTAAGAGCTCCTGTAAAAGCACCCTTTTCATGCCCAAAAAATTCTGATTCAATCAAGGTCTCTGGGATCGCCGCGCAGTTGACTTTGATGAAGGGAAGAGAGGCCCTTGTAGACTTCTGATGGATCATCTGGGCGATGACCTCTTTTCCTGTTCCTGACTCGCCACTAATAAAGACGCTTGAGTGACTTCTTGCGATTTTATCAAGATCTGCAACAAGCTGTTTCATGGAAGGGCTTTCGGCAATGATTTGGTGCATAGGACCTGAATGCTTTGTCTCAATGGTCTCTTGTAGTAGCTCTAAACGCGCCATCGCCTTCCCAAGAAGTTCTTCAATAACTTCTGTTGTGCAGGGGAGTGTAAGGTAGTGAAAAGCGCCCAGTTGCATCATCTTTACCGCTTCTTCAATTGACCCGCGCGCTGTGATGGCAATGGCAATTTTTGCGCCTTTAACTAGATCCGAAAAAGCAGCTTTTGTTAGGGGGAGTTCGGTAAACAAAAGATCGGAGTTTTCGTCATAAATGGCACCGACTTTGTTTGTCGTTACGACATGGAAATTTTTCTCTCTTAAGAGAGCTTCTAGAAAAAAACGTGTTTCGGTAGCTTCAGCAAGAATGAGTGCTTTCATATCCGACAAATAATTTATGAAGCATAAAAATGCAATTATTAATTAATATCTCGAGTATGTGCTGGATTTTGATTCTTTTTTCTCTCATCAGTTGCTCAGGCCTTGAACAGGGAGAGCAGGAGAAACTTCGACGTCTTAATGCTCAAGGGGAGTGCATCTACCGCAATCACGATGAGTTTCTCTATCCTGATATTGAAAACCCTAAACAGAAGCCACGAGGAGAATACCCTTGGGAAGTGAGTAAGAAATAGCTTGTTTTTAACCCAGCACCTTTTATAAACTCTCCTTTTTGCCGATGTGGTGAAATGGTAGACGCGGTAGACTCAAAATCTACTCCTAGCAATAGGGTGCTGGTTCAAGTCCGGTCATCGGCATTTCATCGAAGACATTGTCTGTGGAGGCAATTTCTTCGTTCTTTGTTACTTAAAGCGGACGATGTTGAAAAAGTGGTCAGAGAAGGTGATCCTTTTTTGTAGATATGCAAGGTACTCGTCCTTTTCTTTATGGTAATCCAAGAGTTTTCCTGAATCGTTATAAACTAGAGCCTCTTTTGTAGCGGCTTGTAGTTGGATGCCGAGACCTACGATAATATGGTCAAGAGCGCTGGGCTCTACAATACCATCGTATGCAATACGTGCTGAATATGCGTCGTCGTAGCGACCAATAAAACTACTCCAGGCGATGGGACTCGGAGCGTAGTAATTGGTTTCACGAAAATCTTGGCTGCCAGTAAATAGCGTGCGCAATTTTTCTATGTATTTATCTCCTCCGGATTGCTCAAAAGCATTCAGATCCCCTCCGATGACAAAGCGCTCCTCTGCCCGGCTCTCTTGAAAAAATTGGGTCGCAAATTCATGGATTTTAATGGCACTGCGCGCATAGATTTCATGTTGAATCTTATGATCTGTATGAGTGGTAAAGAGATTAAATACTTCATCTGTATGGCGGTTTAGCACTCTTACGCCCAGAATTTTGCGTACGCTGCCAGATTCTGTCGGTAGATCGCCAAGCTCCACTTTAAGAATCTCGAGATCACGGCTTAGTGCCATAGTTGAAGTGAACCCTGTTGATTCCCCCAGGATCTCCTCTTGTTGAGGATCGAGAGTCTCTCTTCTAGACATATTGTTAAATGAGATCCATTGAAGATCTCTATCTGCTAATCTCTTTTTCAAATCGCTCAATGCTTGTGGAGTCACTTCTTGTAGTGCTAGAAAATAAGGCATATTGGGGGATAGCAACGTCACCTTGTCAATCATCTGTTTAAACACGTGCGTGCGCATCTCCCAAGTGAGGGGAGGGTTGATCAAGTTAGTTGCGTTTCTTTCTAAGAGCTGCTTGAGGGCTTTTTCGGGATTATTTCTAATCGCTTCCATGTCACGATCCAGGCTTTGATGGACTTGATGTGCCGCTGCAAGGAGCTTTTCGATGAGAGTTTCAGCTCGTCCCTTCCACGCTGGAATCTTTTGTACAATCTCTTTATAGAGCTCGGCGCGTAAGAGAGTTTTTTGTTTGGCATCTTCTAAGGCATTGGCTAAAGATTGTCCTTCTGCAAGAGATTGATGGACGCGTGTGGCAAAATAATAATGAATTGTTCCTGTAGGAAATTGATCGAGGATATAAAAGGAGATGTCACTCAGATCCTCTGGAGATAGGGGAAAGGGGAGGGTTGAATCTATTGAGTAAGCTTCAATCCACTCACTCAATTTTTTTTGGCCAATTTGTTCTTTGTCCTGAGGGTAAAGAATATTTCCATAAATACCTAGGACTTGATCGGAGGCTGTTTCTAAAGGCAGTGGGGCGTCGATATGGTGTGCAAGGGGAGGTTGAATATAATCTCTGTGGGTAGAAGCGCTTGTTGCAGATTGAGTCGGGCTTGAAGTGAGAGTGATAGGCGAGACTAGTAGTGACAAAGCTAAAAGAATAGACAGTTTTTGATTTGACATAGACTCCTTTAACAAGTTATGCTGATACAGCATAATCTTGTATGTTATTAATTTCAATTGAAAATTATTTGTAGCAAGTGAAATTGGTTGCTGTTTTTCGCCATTTCGGTTAATCTCGACTTTGCAACTTTCAGAAAAATTTATTTCACCGGTATGAGATGGAAGATGATCGCGAGGGGTGGCAAGGGTTTCTAGATCTTTGCTCCAAGATGGATTCAGTTGAGCAGATGAAAAGCTCTTTTGAGCTCTTTTTTACTATTGAAGAGAGAGCGCAGATCGCATCGCGCTATTGCATCATCGCGGCCCTACTAGAGGGAAAATTAACCCAGAGAGAAATCGCCAAAAAATATCGTGTCAGTATTGCGCAAATCACACGCGGTTCTAATGCCTTAAAAATCATTGATCCCAAGCTTAAACGTTTTCTAGCCCGTGCATATGGGCTAGAATAGCAGACGCTTGCATTTCATAACCATCTGTTTATAAAAGTGTTATTTATTTTTCTTTTTTTTGAGTTGCATGTATTTATGTAATGATGTAACATTACACATGTAAGCGCATAAAAACCAGATAAAACAAAAGGAGATAAGACTATGTTAGGATTAGATATTCACGCTTTAGCAAGGCAACCTCTCTCAAGAGAAGATGTCACTACTGTACTCGAACGTCTTTTACCTGGGGAAGAGATACCAATTCGCCCAGATGATGGAAATGAAGAACTTAAATTTTGCCTGATAATAAGTAAAATTCAGAGGACTCTGCCGCTGGATGGAATGATTGAAAGACGTTCTATTCCTCATCCAAACGGTATTACTAACTACTACAAAGTTAGTCGAGATACTTTTGAAAAGATTAAAAATTTAAGGCTTTAATGCGCGGCAACAAGAAAATAGTGCTTTTATTCACAAATATTTTCTAAACTACACATTGTGTAGCTTTTTGGGTTCGATAGCCTTGAGATATTTGTTCTTGGCGCAGTTGTTTTCTGAGGAAAAAGTTCTTAACTTTTTTCTCAGAAAATTGACTTACGACCAAGAGACAATAGAGACAGTCGAATTGGAGTGATCTTTATGAAGCGATACCAGAGCCTTTCGAAGGCAGAAGAGGCGATTATTGAGGGTAAGAAGACGGAGCCTCCGAGTAGTGGAGAGTATAACCACTTTTCCCAGAAGGGGTTGTTTATTTGCCGGAGATGTGATGCGCCACTCTACTTGTCAGAAGACAAATTTTCTGCAGGTTGTGGTTGGCCAAGCTTTGATGATGCGCTGGAAAGTGCAGTCACACGCATAGCAGATGCTGACGGACAACGCACAGAGATTACCTGTAGTCGCTGTTTGGGGCATCTGGGACACGTTTTTTTAGGCGAGCGTCTGACTCCAAAAGATACGAGGCACTGCGTCAATTCTCTCTCCATTTTTTTTATTCCAGCCTATACAGAGAATGGATATGAGAGGGCGCTCTTTGCGGGCGGCTGTTTTTGGGGTGTCGAGCATCTTTTGAAGGATGCAGTAGGGGTGATACAGGTTCGTTCTGGTTATACGGGAGGTCACTGCGCCAATCCGAGCTATGAGGAGGTTTGTAGCGGCATAACAGGTCATAAAGAGGCAGTTGAACTGCTTTTTGATCCAGCCAAGACAAGTTACGAGACACTAGCCAAACTTTTTTTTGAAATCCACGACCCAACCCAAGAGACAGGTCAAGGTCCCGATATTGGGGAGCAGTACCGTTCGGCCATCTTTTATCTCACCAAAGAGCAAAAAACGATCGTAGAGAAGCTTATTGCCCATCTCAAAAAGAAGGGGATCCCCGTTGTAACAGAACTCCTTCCCGCCTCGCGCTTCTATCCAGCAGAGGCGTATCATCAGCAGTATTACCTAAAAAACGGCCACGCGCCGTACTGTCATCGGCGCCATTCTTTTCCTTGGTAAATTCAATTTATCTTTATGATAATTAATGATTTGAAGTTAACATATTTTATGTGTTATAATGGTTTATAAAAATAGGCAATAAAAAAATGGCACAACCTTCCGCAGTCAGGTCTTTGGATGAAGTAAAACATTTTGAATTTCAAGATGTGCCACATCTACCACCTGCATCGAATCGGGCCTGCAGCATTGCTATGCGCATTATAGCAGCCATTGTGCTTGCATCGGCTATTGGCGTCGCATTAGCTGGCTTTACGGTTGTCTGGTATGTTGTGGCAGCAGTAGCCGGGTTTTGGCTTCTTGCTGAGCTGATCAATCAAGTAGGCAGCTCCAAAGTTTTATCTGAAGAGTCGGTAACTAAACCAGAACTTCCTTCTGCTCGTCCAATTACCGATGAGGAGATAGCGCCAGCATTGCCGTACGTTCGGGGGATGTTATCACAGTTTCACCGGCAAGAAGAGGGGGTTACTCGATTTTATTCAGCACAAAATTTCATATTTAAAGTTAATTCAGTTCCAGGACTTGTTTTTAAAACCAGTAAGTTTAGAATTCGAAGCAAGTCAAGGAGTTTTGAAGTTGATTGTCAGGGGGTTAGAGATCGTTATAATGCTATGGTTGCAGTTCAAGAGCTTAAAAAACGGGATCGTCTGCTTGTCCCTGCTGTTCGGCTGATAAAAATAAACGTTGAGGACAATGTTATGCCTGTTGTCGTTGAAAGGGAGATTGAAGGGATTATAAGAGATGATAAGCAGCAAGAAAATTTATATAAAGAAGCTAAAGATGATGTTGAGTTAACAACACAACTCGCAACCGCAATTGTTGTCGCAAAGCTTGACGATGTTGAGCCCCGTAATTTCCCGATTGTTCAGTCACAAGGGGCAGATGGAAAGCTTATTCGGCAGATTGCGGTAATTGACACACAGATTTACCCGTATTATAGTTTTGATTCAGGCCGTGATACGGCACTAGGTTCTTATGCTGGCGGGTATGGAGGTTCTAGAGGACTTATTAGGTGCTTGTTTTCAGAGCGACAGATAGATGTAGCTATTAAAGTAGCTGTCGATGCAGGAAATGGTGCAAACCAAAAGCGGTCAAGAAGGGATGCGTTGCAAAGGCTGAAGGTTGATAGATTAGGGACATTACGCCATGGGTGAGTTTTTAACAGGTAATGAGGTGTTCAAATTGCAAAGGCTCGTTGCCTAAAGTCACATTGAGTTGCACACATACAGTATGCGCTAATAATTTCCTCCAAAATCGAGCGGCTTGATGCCATTTATCCCGTGCACGAACTTTTTCAATATGAAAGCGCTCGGAGAGTTGTCCTATTACAGTTTCTATCAGCCGACGGGTACTAACCAGCCATTGTGTAAATTTTCCAGGTCTGTCATTTTGCATGTTGTCACGTAGAGGAGTTTCTAAATAGACCCTTTGTGAGGCCAACTCTTCTTTCAAAATAGGGCGAATAAATCCCTTGCCCCCTAGCAATAGTCCCCTAATTTTTTCAGATAGCTCAGGACACACATCGCGTTCATCTACATTGGCCGCTGTAAACGTCGCACTTGTGATCACGCCTACAGAGTTAATGACTAAATGCCCACGGAATCCATAGTAGTGTTCTTTTTTTGTGGCACAGTAGCCATAAGCAGCAATGCCCTTAAACGACTTACTGAAATAAGCCCTGGCGAATTTACAGGCTGGGATGGGCAGCCCGTCGATCATATGCAAACAATCTCCAAAAGCTCCTAATCCACCTGCAAGATGTTCTTGCAAGAGTCTTTTAACAACATGGAGGTTAGCAGCTTGCTTTGAAAAATTTGATCGATCTGGTATTTGCGGAAAAAAATGCTTCCAGTGACTTTTGAAATATTCCCAGATGGCTTTATCACAATCTTTTCCTAAAAATTCCCCCACAATTTCCATTGTCAACACTTCGCTATCTAGAAGAGCCGGTAGTGGGCCTCTTTGTCGAAGTTTTCTCCCATTGAGCAATTTTTCTAGGTTGTCATCTATCAAACAAAATACAGTTATGATAAAATCGGCGATTAACATTCCCTACCTCTCTTGTGGTTTTGTTTAGTCGCACAACAGAGTGAGGTAGGGCGTGTTATTTATTCAATTTTTTTAAAAAAAACTCGCCCATGGCGTGACATTAGGAAAAATATCAATCTAAATCTTTATCCGCGTACAATCAGTGGATGAGTCTCATTCTTCAGCCTATCGCCAAAGACATACCCCTCTTTTTTTAGTTGATGGGTGTGCGGATCATCCATCTCTAAAATATAGACGCTACTAGGTAAACAGTAGACAATCAAAAGTAGGGACTGATCTTGGATCTGAAAAAACGGGTCAAAGGTAATAGGAAGGTCGGGTGTGAAAAAGGTCATGTCTCCCTTTTTTTCCGGATAAGGAGAGAAAAAGTCTGCAGCTTTAGCCACAGGGCCGTCTGTTAATCGAATAACTAGACCACACACCACACCCTGGATGCAGCTCACCTTTTGGAGCGTTGTCGGTGTTTTCAGTGGAGATTTTCCGGTTGTTTTTTGCGTGCGAAACGCTTGAGTGTACCCGATGCGCACAGTTTTTTCATCAAAGAGTGCCCCTGCAATGCGCGCTAAGGGCTTATTTAGAGCAAGCTTCTCAATCGCCGCCTCTTTACGCCAGAGGTCGCGCCCCAGTAAGAAGAGCTCGTCTGGTCTCTTGTCAACAAAATACTCTTTTGGATTCTTAATCTCTTTTTTTAATGCCGCATCTGTTGCGACGCTTGCAGCAGTGAGCTCCTCTTCAGAGAAGAGAGGCTCAAGCTCTAGGTAGCCTTTGCGCGAAAGAAAGGTCTTTTGCTCTGCAACAATGGTAAACTTCATGCAGGAGATGCCGCGACATCCGCTTCAATTGTCGCATGGGAGATCAGAAAGTCTTGCGCCTTTTCTAAAATCAGACGAGAGAGAGTCTCTGCTCGTTGCACCTGATTTTGCGGGCGTGGACGTTGTGGTGCAAGGAACATTTCAAGCATGGATTGATTAGCTTGAGGCACATCTTCTAGAGAGACGGGGATTTTTTCTTTTTCCAGGATATGGCGACAGGTGTAAAAGAGGGAGACAGCTTTTGTTGATTGAGCTGTAATCATCTCCAAGTTCTTTTTTTTCTCTTCAAGTGGAAGGCCTTTCCAGTACGGTTCAAATTCGGGATCTTGAAAGAGCTGCTGCATGCGGAAATTGACCTCTTTTTCAATCAAGGTGCGTGGTAGATCGATCCGGACTTCTGTTAATAAGTACTGGTTGATTTGGTTGCGTAAGGCTTCTTGTACGTGCTTCTCTGCTTGAGATTTCAGCAATACGCTGATATTTTCGCGCATCTGTGCAACTGTTGTACAGCCGAGTTTTTCTGCAAAGGCGTCATCCAAAGGGGGGAGTGCTGCCGTTTCAATAGCGACTAGATGAACCATCACCCTCTTTGGTTGAAACGTTGCTTTCTCTTCATCGCTTGCTGTTTCTTCTGCGACGCTCAAACCCTCAATACTCTCACCAGATGGGAGACCGATGACAAGTTTTCGCATCCATGTTGCCATAGATTTTTCTGTGATTTCAAAACGAGTCTTTGAGAAGATGTTAGAGAGGCCGTGCTCTTCAACTGTATCGACATCGAGCAAGACAAAGTCACCCTCTTGAGCTGGACGGTCCGTGATTTGCGTCCATTCAGCAAAGAAAAAACGGGACTGCCGAATCATCTCATCAATTTTTTCCTCATCAACCAAGGCTGGTTTTATCTCTTTTAGAGTGATTGCCTTCGGGTCAATTTCCGGAATCAGAGGTTCTGTTTCAAAGGTAAGCTGAATGTGGCCGCCTTTTTCTACATCGCAGCTTTTACAGTTAAAGGAAATTTTGGTATCGGCTTCAAGGCGTGGGATGTCGGCAAGTTTTTCACTTTCGTTGAATGCAAGAGTAGCAAGCTCCTGTTCCCACTGCTTTTCGACTTCTTTAGAAAAATTTTTAAGAATCAGAAGATCTGGAGCTCGTCCTTTACGGAATCCTGGTAGCGTCACCTCTTTAGAAACCGCACGTACAGCCTTTGCGCGCGCTTTTTTGGTTAAGTCTGGTGATGTTTTGACATCAAACTCAATAAGGGAAGAGGGTTTTCGATAAACCGCTACTTGTACTGCGTCGTTCTCTAATTCCTTTAATGCCACTGCGTCTTTTTTCATGATCTCATTCCGATATGATATTACGATTAGAAATAGCGGGTGATGAGATTCGAACTCACGACCCTCACGTTGGCAACGTGATGCTCTACCACTGAGCTACACCCGCATGAGCAAAGAGTCTACCTAAACCTCTTTTTTTTGAGCAACGGAAAAAAATAGAAATTTTTTGTTGCTTCGACGGTTGAAAAGAGGTAAAAGCAATTGATTCTGGTTTTTGTAAAGGAGATAGACCGTTATGTTGAATTTTCGAAAGCTTAAGCAAGACTTTGCCTCTGCAGTCGTTAAAGAGGGACGTGATCTCCATGATAATCAGCGGGTTGTGTCGGCGAAAATCTTGTACCTTGATGATAAGACCATGCGCATTGGTGGTAAAATCTTAGGGCAATACGAGAACCACTATGAGAGCAATATTGAGATCGATCGCGTGGAGTGTGAGGCCGTTGACTCCGATTGTGACTGCCCCTACAACTATGATTGTCAGCATTTAGCAGCCCTTCTTTTTTATTTAGAGGCGCACCTAGATGAAATTCTCGTTACCTATTCTAAAGAGGCAGACTTTGCTCAAAACAGCGATGCGTTAGATGAAGGGGCGCGCAGTGAGCTGCTTGAAAAATTTAAAGAGGCAGAGGATAAAGAGGTTCAGCGGCATGGAGAGCTCTATCAGAAACAGCTTCTGCAAGAGTATGTGACAGCTTCTGGCTTGCTTGCGACATCTCCCTTTTTTCGCAAAGAGGAGAAGATTACAGTCGACAAAGCAGAATGTGCTCTTGTTTTTGTTTTACCAGAGAATGACTCTAAACCCGTTGAGTTTCAGCTTGCGCTGCGGCTTCCCAATCGCTCAAAACCGTTGAATGTACCGCAGATGCGTGAATTTCTTGATGCTTTGCGTTATGAAGATCCCATTTTTTTAAGTGGCAAACGGTATTACTTGTCGGTGAATTCTTTTACAGGTATCCACCAAGAGGTGATGCGAACCTTGCGCGATATGGCACGCCCCCTTGAAGCGACAACAGAAAAGGCGCAGAGGATAGGCTTGCTTGACCTAGAGACATTTGGAGCTATTTTAGCCCTCTCTTATGAGGCAGCGCTGATTCCGTTTCACGGCACGGGGTTTAAAGCTCACGAAGAGGAGATGCCGCAACTCTCTGGCTTTTATGAGGGGAGTTTAGAGACTCCGCTCCGTTTTTCACCGGTTTCGGCCGGAATCTGCTTTAATGTGGAGTATTTAGGGGCGCCGCTCTCCAAAATTTTACTCAAACCGATGCTTCAGGTGAATCAAGAGCTGATCGAACTCTCCTCTGCAAGGCTCCTCTCTTGTGCGCGCCCAGGGATGCTCTATCGCAACTGCTACTTTCATTTCCAGCCGGCTATCCGGCGCTACCATCTAAAAAATCTGCCGCAGATTTCAGAAATGACGATTCCTGAGAATTTATTTGGAACGTTTGTTGAAAATTCTCTGCCGCAGCTATCGCGTTGCGCCTCTGTGATGCATGAAGAGAGCATTGAATCGATTGTCACTCTCCCTTATGTGGGAGAGGTTAAAGCTGTGTGCGATCTTGTTTATTTAGATCGCGAACTTGAGGCGACGCTACACTTCATCTATGATGGCAACCTTATTCCGGCAGCTCCCTCTAAACTTAATTTTCAAGAGATCTCAAGTTTTGTGACAAGGTCTGGTATTTTGGCGCGTAATCTAGTAGAGGAGAGGAAGATTATTGACGATCTGTTCCAAGATTTTCAGTACATGGCAGACGAGGGAATTTATATCGTTAAATCCGATAAGAAGATTGTTGAGTTCATGACCGATGTCATCCCGCGCAATCAGTCGCTTGTCTCCTTTAATTGTCCGCAGAATCTCTTAGATCAGTTTATCTACGACCAGACAACTTTTACTCTCCACATGCGTCCCAATAGTTCAATTGATCAATATGAAATTGAAATTCAAGTGGAAGGGGCTCTCAAGGGGGCAAAAATTGATCTGCTCTGGGAGTGTATGGCGTCTAAACGCGCATTTATTGAGCTTGATGCTCTACGTGCTAAAGGGAAAAAGATTGAGACAGGAAAGTTGTCGAAGATCCTAGTTTTAGATTTAGAAAAGGCGTCCCATCTTGTGCAGGTCTTTGATGAGCTTGGCATCGCACTTTTAGACGACCATACGATCAAATGTCCTCTCTGGAGTCTGGCGAATGTCGATGCATCTCATTTCGAAGGACTTCCGATTGTTTTTTCTATGGATGAGAAGTTGCTTGAGATCCGCAAACAGATGATTGGAGAAAAACAGCTTCTCTTCTCTGCTGTTCCTCAAGAGATTCAAGCAACACTGCGCTCCTACCAGGTCGATGGTGTCCATTGGCTAGAGAGATTGCGCTTGATGTTCTTAAATGGAATTTTGGCAGATGACATGGGGCTTGGGAAGACTCTCCAAGCAATTGTTGCCATTACCCAGATTAAAAAGGGGCAGACCTTGATTGTTTGTCCAACTTCACTGCTCTATAACTGGAAAGAAGAGCTTTCGAAATTCAACCCGCAGCTCAAGACGGCGATTGTTGATGGGTTGCCACAGCAGAGAAAGAAATTGATAGAAGAGATGGCTTCCTTTGATGTTTTAATCACCTCCTATACGCTTTTACAAAAAGACATCGAACAGTATAAACAGCATCCCTTATCTTACCTCATTTTAGATGAGGCGCAGCATATTAAAAATCGCGGTACGCGCAATGCTAAATCGGTTAAAATGATGCAGGCAGAACATCGCTTGATTTTATCGGGGACACCCATTGAAAATTCTCTTGATGAGCTCTGGAGTCTGTTTGACTTTTTAATGCCAGGATTTTTGAGTACATACGAGCGTTTTGTAGAGAAATATGTGAGACCTCAAGGAGCGGAGCTGACAAAAAATTTAGCCTATTTGCGTAAAAAAATTGCCCCCTTTATTTTACGCCGCATGAAAAATGATGTGCTCGATGATTTGCCGCAAGTAGCCGAGATCGTCTACCATTGTCAGCTGAGCGAGGTTCAGCAGGCGCTTTATAAATCTTACGTCGCCTCAGCCCGTGATGAACTTGTGAAACTTGTCGCGCGTGACGGTTTTGATCGGGTACAGATTCACGTTTTGGCAACACTCACACGTCTAAAACAGATCTGTTGCCACCCGGCGATCTTTGCCAAAGAGAGTGCGGAAGAGGGCGATTCTGCAAAATATGAGATGATGCGTGATCTTCTCTCTAATTTAATTGAGAACCGTCATAAGACTGTGATCTTTAGCCAGTATACGCGGATGTTGCAGATTATGCGATCAGACTTTGAAAAGCTTGGAATTCGCTTCCTCTACTTAGACGGATCGAGTAAAAACCGGTTAGAGATTGTCAAACAGTTTAACGAAGATGCGGAAATTTCAGTTTTTCTTGTCTCATTAAAAGCTGGAGGTACAGGGCTGAATCTGGTTGGTGCCGATACGGTTATTCATTATGACATGTGGTGGAACCCAGCTGTAGAAAATCAGGCGACAGACCGGGTCCATCGCATTGGACAGAAGCGTTCTGTCTCCTCTTATAAATTGATCACACTGGGAACAATCGAAGAAAAGATTGCAGAGATGCAAAAACGTAAAAAAGGATTAGTCAAGAAAGTTGTGAGCTGCGATGATGAGGCAATTGCCAAATTGACTTGGGAAGATGTATTAGAACTTTTGAAGACTTGAAATAAATTATGGCCACAAAACAACAAAACCCGCTCTTAAATAATGCCCGGTCGCTTCTTTATAAACTGGCGAAATTTGCAGGCCTTGTCTCCAATGACATTGGGATAGACCTTGGAACAGCAAATACCCTTGTTTATGTCCGCGGCAAGGGGATTGTCCTCGCAGAGCCGTCTGTTGTTGCAGTGGATGCAGTGACAGGTGAGGTGCTTGCAGTCGGCCATAAAGCAAAAGCGATGCTCGGAAAGACGCCGCGAAAAATCCTCGCTGTGCGCCCGATGAAAGATGGGGTGATTGCTGACTTTGAGATTGCAGAAGGGATGATCCGTGCACTCCTCAAGCGGGTAACGCCGGCCCGAACTCTATTTCGTCCAAAAATTCTGATTGCGGTTCCCTCTGGAATAACAGGTGTTGAAAAACGGGCTGTTGAAGATTCGGCACTCCGGGCCGGAGCTCAAGAGGTTATTTTGATTGAAGAGCCGATGGCGGCAGCCATTGGTGTTGACTTGCCCGTTCATGAGCCGTTTGCCAATATGATTATCGATGTCGGTGGAGGCACTACCGAGATTGCGATTATCTCTCTTGGGGGAATTGTGGAATCGCGCTCGCTCCGTATTGCTGGAGATGAGTTTGACGAGTGTGTTGTTAACTATATGCGCAGAACCTATAATTTAATGATTGGGCCTAGGACCGCCGAAGAGATCAAGATGAGTATCGGCTCGGCGTATCCTCTTGGAGACAACGAGCTTGAGATGGAGGTTCGCGGGCGAGATCAAGTGACTGGTCTGCCGATTACAAAACGGATCAACTCTGTTGAGATTCGCGAATGTCTTGCAGAACCGATTTTGCAAATTATTGAGAGTGTCAAATTGACACTGGAGAAGTGTCCAGCTGAACTTGCAGCAGATCTTGTTGAGCGCGGCATGGTGCTCGCTGGTGGTGGCGCACTGATCCGAGGTTTGGATAAGGCACTTATTAAAGAGACAGGTCTTCCAGTGACGGTGGCGCCAGCCCCTCTTCTTGCTGTCTGTTTGGGGACGGGAAAAGCTCTGGAATATCTCGATACATTTAAAAAGCGGAAAGTATTGTAACTCGACTTTGTACATGTTTGGAGTCGAGTTTTGCAAGATTTTGACTTTGAGTGGGTTGAAAATTTTGCAAAGTGGCTTAAAAAGCCATGAGCAAAATTTTCAACCCACTCAAAGTCAAAAAATTGTGAAAATCGGCCCAAAAAATGTACAAAGTCGAGTTGTAATGCACTCCTGGGTACAAGAAATTGTTGCCCTCTGTCAACCCGAACGAGTTCACGAGTGTGATGGATCAGATGCTGAATACGACAAGCTTGCAGAAATCCTTGTTCAATCTGGCTGTGCGCGAAACTTAAATCCTAAAAAACGCCCTCATTCACTCTGGTGTCACTCTCACCCCGAAGATGTTGCTCGGGTGGAAAAAGACACCTATATCTGTTCGCGTAAAAAAGAGGATGCAGGGCCTACCAATAACTGGGAGGATCCCATACAGATGAAGGCTCGCCTGAACAAGCTCTTTTCGGGCTGTATGCGTGGGCGGACCCTTTACGTCATTCCCTTTAGTATGGGCCCTGTCGATTCTCCGCTTTCTCAGGTTGCTGTTCAAATTACTGATTCTCCCTATGTTGTGTGCAATATGCATATTATGGCGCGTGTTGGAGTGAAAATCAGAGGTCCCTTTATTAAATGCCTTCACTCCGTTGGTGTGCCTTTAAAACCTGGAGAGGTTGACTCTTTTTGGCCGTGCCGTCTCGATAGTCGTTATATTGTTCATTTCCCAGAAGAAGAGAGCGTCATCTCTTTTGGCAGTAGTTATGGAGGTAATGCTTTACTTGGGAAAAAAAGTGTCGCCCTGCGTATTGCCTCTGCCATGGGACGTAATAAAGGATTTTTAGCAGAACATATGTTAATCCTCGGGCTGGAAAATCCTCAAGGTGAGAAAAAGTATATTGCAGCGGCTTTTCCTAGTATGTGTGGCAAGACAAATTTGGCTATGCTGCGTTCAACACTTCCTGGCTGGAGAGTGACTTGTCTTGGCGATGATATTGCCTGGATGCATGTGGGTAAAGATGGGAGCTTGCGTGCGATTAATCCAGAGACGGGATTTTTTGGCGTCGCTCCCGGAACCTCCTTTAAGACAAATCCGTACGCGATGGAGACGATTACCAAAAATACAATTTTTACAAATACTGCCTATACATCCGATGGCGATGTCTTTTGGGAAGGGGATGGAGATCCACCCTCTCATGCAACCTCCTGGCTCAATGAGCCCTGGGATCCTTCCATGAAGACGCCAGCCGCCCATCCCAATGCACGCTTTACAACTCCAACACATCAGTGCCCAATTCTAGATTCGGCATGGAATGATCCTGAGGGGGTGCCCATTAGTGCCATTATCTTTGGGGGGCGCAGGGCGACGACAGTGCCCCTTATTGTTGAGGCGTTTTCCTGGCAGCACGGCGTCTTTTACGGAGCTAGTATCTCATCGGAGACGACAGCTGCGGCAGCAGGTATTGTCGGCACCGTGCGTCACGACCCCTTTGCTATGCTTCCGTTTTGCGGCTACAACATGGGCGACTATTTTGCCCATTGGCTCTCTATGGAAAAATCCATTCATAAGAAGTTTTTACCGCGCATCTATCAAGTTAACTGGTTTAGGAAGTCCGCTTCAGGGGCCTATTTATGGCCAGGGTTTTGCGAGAATGTACGCATTCTCAAATGGGTCTTTGAGCGGTGTAACCACGATGCAGAAGCTATTCCATCCCCAATCGGTTATCTGCCACAAGAGCTGGATCTTTCGAGTCTCCACCTTGAATCTGATAGTCTGCGTGAGCTCTTTTTTATTGATAAGATGAAGCTAAAAGAGGATCTGTTAGGTGTCGAGCAGTACCTCTCAATCTTTGAAGAGAAGCTCCCGCAAGGGTTACGTGAAGAGATGCAACTCCTAAAAGAGCGTCTTAATGATACTCACCCCATGAACTAAATTGCTTATGGAGATGAAGCTGCTGCCGCACCCCCACTCTGGGGTAGTGGTGTTGGGACTTGCTCAATGAACCCATCAATTTTAATGAGTGGATTTTCTCCTCGAATGAGAGCTACCGTTCTTATTATTTCATTAAAATGACAACAAGGACAGGTGCGCAAGACTTGATTCCAGTCAATAGAGTCAGCGGATCCATGAACTTGTGTATCACGCCAATTCATAAGAGAATGGGGAGAGGATGGATCGGGTCTATAGACTTGTGTGTAGTGGGAATTTAAAACTCTTATTTCGGGAGACCCGGTCCATAGATTAGAAATCTCAGAATGGTCTGTTGCTATGAATAATGAGACAATCGTATGGAGGGGTGCTACCCCTTTTGGATCTTTTTCGACGCATCTAAAGCTAAGTCCCACGTTGAAGGGCAATTCCCATACATCTATAGCCTGCCACAATCTTAGCAAAAAGTGTTCATTTTGCGAAATGAAAATTTACTCTGGGATGTGCAACAGAACTGGCAGCAAGAATAGATTGAAAGAGCATGAGTAGCTTGTTTTTGACAAATCTTCCAAGAAAAAGAGATTTTGGGATTCCATTAATCCTGGGAACTTGGTAAAATGAGCTTATAACTAAGGAGGATACTATGGGAGCTGAGCAGCATCATAACAAAGCAAAAGTCACGATTGATTGTACTGTCAATGAAAGAGCATACATTAAAATGTTGGCAGCAAGGGCTCACATGAATTTAAGTGAGTTTATTCTTTCCTATCTTAGAAAGGATTTTCCTCAAGAGAAGAAGCCTAATAAAGTCACTCTTGATGCCATGCGAAAAAGTAAAGAAGGAAAGAACATAGAGTGTGATTCTATTGAGGATTTCTGGGAAAAAATGGGAATGAATCCAGATGCTTAAACTAAATCCAACGCACCGCTTTAAAAAAGATTTGAAAAAATATGAGTATCACAAATCAGTAAAAAAAGAACTAGAAACGGTGTTGGATTTTCTCTTGAAAAAAGAGAAATTGCCTGAGAAATATTTAGATCATGCACTAACAGGAAGCTGTGTTGGTTTCAGGGAATGCCATGTTAAGCCAGACACTTTGCTAATCTATTGGCTGGATGATGAGTATGTTCATCTGACTCGTATTGGCTCTCATTCAGATCTGTTCTAAGCTGTGAGTTTTTGGTACTGAGTTTTGAATGTAAAGTATTTTTTTTATTTCTCTCGTTAAATTAATGTTTGCGTTGAATTGAAAATTGTTTTTATTTTATAATATTAACAAATCACTTTAAAATGAGAGGACTCAATGCCAACAATAGAAACTAAAACATTCGATGCAGCTCTAGACCATTTAAATAGATTAGATTTTATACCTGTTGTTTCTACTTTCTCTGGGGCACTGCGTATCATTGTGGGTGTTATTGAAATAGTTGTTGCAGTCATCTTTACACTTATCTCACTTGCTTCCCCCTGCTGTGGCGGATGGGAAAATCTTGATAAAAATCTGCTTGCTATACTTCATGGACTTGGGGAAATAGGCAAAGGTGCTATTTTTGCCATACCTATTGCTGGCAATTTAGCAGCTGGATGTGTTCATATTGCATTGCCTGCTACTTATCTAGCGGTAGAACATGCTCCAGGTGCAGTAAACGTCGCCGGCAGTGCACTCAGAGGATTCTATAGCCGCTGGTAGAATTTTATTTTAAGGAGGCGGGTCCCACTTGAAGAGCTGGCCCTCTAAGAACTTTGTCCTGTAGACCCAAGGCTCTTCGTTTTCACGCAATAGACGATCGCAGCCCATCAAATAACCTTTGAGGAAGCCGTGCTGTTCAATGGCTTGGAGCATATAGTTGGAGCTTGAGGGGCGGTAGTGGCTTCTGGGGCCGTCGACGGGAGAGATGACGTTCTGGTGAAAGTGGATGATTTTTTTGGCGCAGAGGCCAAGAACGGAAAGTTTAGGCGGCGTCTCGACTCTTTGGACATGGAGCATATCGGCGTCTTTTCCCCACGGCTCAAAGTAGCCGGGCTGTGCGTAAAGAAAGCAAGGAAGTAAGAGAAGTAGTTTAAAACGCATGTTTGAGGGTAAAGATCGGAAAGAGGTGTTCATGATTCATTGCAGGCCCAAGTTTGCATTCATAGAGCCTCTCATTATAGAATTTTGCCTCTTCTCCTGCACCATAAATTCCACCAAAGTACCAGCCACACTCAAAACTTGCAAAAATGGCACCAGCAGCAGCGTTGTGATGAGTGAAGCAGAGAGCAGAGGCCGTAATGAATAGGCCGTTGAGAAGGAAGGCTGTGATGGCCGATTGGGTTTGCCCGAGATAGAGGTAGCCGGCGCCAGGAAGAAGGGCGTTGTACGTTTTGGCTTTTGAGACAGATTTTCTTTCATTTTCATAGCTTGTCAGAAGCGCTTCAAAAGAGGAGTTTGTGGGGGCAAGGGCTTTTGCATCGTCGATATTGCCGTGGGCTAGGTTGTAGGAGAGGGTGAGCGTCTTTGCGGTTTCTGGGTGATGCTGCTCGATGAGTTGCAGAATTTGGTTTGCTGCCTGTGGGTTGTTTTGAGCCTGGTAGGCGTCATATAAGATGACAAGCAGGTCATTATAGGCGATAAAATCGGGTGTCGCCTGGCGCAAGTGACTTGTTTCAAAAGTCTCCAGTACCGCATCGTATTTTTTTGCCAGATAATAACAGAAGAGAACTTCATACTCGATTTCGATATGGCGTGGATTTTTTTCGGGAATTAAGATGAGAGCGCGCTTAAAGGCAGTGATTGCTTGGTAGAGATCGAGCATTTTTGAAAAGCCCAGGCCTATCTGATACTCATGGCCCCAGCCTTCAGTGAGCTCAGCTCTTGATAGGGGAGCAAATGCCGGAGGGAGTCTTTTGAGGTATGCCTCTTGCACTGAGTATTCGATTTTCGGGTCAATTCGGTCGGAAACGCGGTAGCAAGAGGTGAGGAGGAGGGCAGTTGTGGAGAGAAGCAGAAGCTTACTCATCGTCTTCTTGTTTGACAAAGTCTAAGCCCATGTCAAACTCCTCTTTGAGGATTTTAAGAGATGCGGCTTCGCGGAATAGATCCTCTTGGTGCTCTGTCTCTTGTTTAAACTCTTCTTCATTATCGATAATATGAGGGCGCAAAAAGATGATAATGTTATTTTTAGAATCTAGCCGCTGATTCTCACTGAAGGCAAGACCAATTACAGGCAAACCTCCAAGACACGGGATTCCTGATTTATAATGTGTTTTTGTGTCCTTGATAAGGCCACTTAAGACAACAAAGTGGTTATTTGGAACTGTCACTTTTGTGCTCATATTCGTATGGCTTGTTGTGATCCCACTTACACTTGACGTGCTAATGGGAGTGCTGCTTGTGATTTCAGAGAGGTCTGTATTAATGGTGAGGGAGATCATGTCGCCATCGCCAAGGACCGGGGTAATACTCAGGTTGATTCCGACGTCGCGATACTCAAGGCTTGTTGTAGTGGCAGCTGAAGCTCCACCGCCTGTTGTCTGAACAAGAGAGCCGACGTACGGCTGGTTTGTCCCCACAAAAATCGTTGAGTTGTTGTTGTCTTGAGCAATGATCTTGGGATTTAAAACAATTGTACTATCAGCATCGGTTTGAAGTGCGGTAACTAAAGCGCCAAGAGAAATAAAAGACTTTCCTTTATGCATAATAATATCGCCGATGACGCCCAAATCAAAACCTTGGGGGATACCTGGACCTTGGGAAAAAGGAATGGAATTGCCATTGGGTGTTGTTGTCGCATTGACAGCTGCCAAATTATTTGGAAAGTTGGGATTTGGACTGTCGGGGATATTAGGATTTGTAGTGAGGAAGTTTCCCATGCCGCCGGCTACCTTATTCAAGTAGCTAGATTTTGAGCCCCACTGGACACCAAAATCTTGGTTGTTGCTCAAAAGAGTGTCAATAATCAGCACTTCAATAAAAACTTGTTTTAGGGGGATATCGATGTTCTGAATTAAATCACGTAACTTCTCCAGAACTTGAGGCTGACCTGTTGTCAGAAGAGAGTTTGTCATTTTAATCCACTGGAGCGAGTTGACAGCATCAGCAAGACCTTGATTGGAGTGGGGATTTGTCTTGGCAAGATCAGTAATGACTTGTTTTAAGGCGCCTTTAATCTCTTCCCCTTGATGGTACTGGAGTTTGTAGATTAAAAAGCTCACGTTGTCGAGGGATGCGACATTTGGTAGGGCGCCACTTGAGATGTCAAATTGTTGCAGCAAATCAAGCGTCTTTGCAATGGCATCGGGAGTTCCGGTGACAAGAATGCGATTTGTTTTTTCAATCCACTTGAGGTGTTGGGCTGTTTCATATAGCCCAACATTATCAACACCTGAATTTTTCAAACTTGTGACAAATTCTTGTATTGTCTGAATCAGAGCGGTTCCCGTTCCAAACTTTACTGTATAGAGCTGGTATGCTTCGGCGACCCTCTCATGCGGTAATATTGCCTGTGTGATAGATGGTGGAACAAAAGTGATGTCAACTGTTAGAAGAAGGGCTGTCACGCGATCAAGGGCCGCTTGCGTTCCTGTAAAGAGTAGGGAGTTTGTCGATTTGATGTATTGAGATCCGGAAAGCGTGGAGATTAAATTGGGGTCAACAAGTCCAGAGCCTTGCAGATCATGAACAATCTCTTTAAAGGCCTCTTGCAGATCTCCGGCTGTTCGATTTTTTGGTTCATAGAGCAAGAAGGAAGTTTTTTCTGTAAGAAGGGTCGGCAAAGCACCCACAATATCCACTTCGCTGATCATCTTTTTAATCCGCTCGATCACAGCTTGAGGGCCTGTTAAGAGAAGAGAATTGCTCTCTTTAATCCACTTGATCTTCGTGATGGCTGTGATAAGAGGGGATCCTGCGATCTCTGAGGAGTCTTTTAAGTTTTTTGCTACTTGATCGAGGTAATTCTGAATAAAATTGCCTTGTGCATAGAGTAGCTTGTAGAGAAAAAAGGATTGAGGTCCTGCATTTGTAATGTCGAGCATTGAGAGAATCTCTTTTACTTTGGGCATGGTCTCTATATCTGCTAGAAAAAAGAGCGATTCTGACTCCTGGATGACAGTCGCGCTTTTGAGTGCCTCGATGAGGCTAATGGGTGCTGAGTTGTTCAGTTGCATCTCTTCTGCTGTTTTTCTCAGACTGTTTTGTAGATCTTCGGGTGATTTACTGATTGTCTTGTAGATGAAGATATTTTCTGTTCCTTGAGGAGAGATCTTACTTTGAGCTGGCACATCGAGATCTTCGAGGACGCCAGCTGCTCGTTCCAAGAGATGGGGCGCTGAGATGATAAAGATCATATTGCTATTTGGCTGAGGGACAAAAACAAGGGGAAAGCCTTCGGAAAAAGGGGCTAAAATCTGCGTTGCGACTTTGATCAGATCTGTTGATGCGAGATTTTTTGCGGTGTACGTATCCATCTCCACGTTGGAGTGGGGGGTGTCAATCATGGAGATCAGACTTGCGATCTTATCGACGTTTGTGACGATATCGGTGATGATGATCTGACGCGTTTCGATAGAGGCCTCAAGTAAGGCCGATGCTGAAACCATGGGACGGATAATACCTGCGATGGTGACTGGATTTGCTTGTTTAATCCGAAAAACGCGCGTGACAATTGGAGAGGGACAATTTGGTCCTTTTTCCGTTACAAGAGTTGAGATTTGAGCGACCTCTTTGCTTGTTGTGATGAGTAGGCTATTTTCTTGTTCAAGGAGGGTCAGACCATGGATCCTCAGGATCTGCATCAGTGTGGAGAGGATGTTTTTTGTGCTGATCGGCTCTTCAGAGACAACTGTGACGTTAAAATTCAGATCCGTCTGATTAAAAATAAAGTTGAGCTTTGTGATTTTACTCACAAAACGGATGTACTCTCCAATAGAGACATTATTGAAATTGATGGTATAGCCATCTTTTGTCTTACACTCTTGTGCTAAAGGTGGGCCTCCTTCACGCGCTTGTTGCTGGGGAGGGGTGGGGTCTTTAGCATCAGCCGTCATAGGAGTGAGGAGAGCCCAGCCCAGACTCAAAGCAAAGAGATGAAGGATAAATCTCTGTTTTTCACGTCTCATAAAGCCCTGTATACTCATTTGCCTATTTATACACAACGCACTTCAAAAAAAAGAGAGCATGTCAATTTTAACTTGCAATAAAGTTGAAGTTTTTCGCAAACGGCTTGTTTTAAGCAGTTTGTGCGTTTATTGTGTTTTTAATATTAGTGCATCAAATTAATTTCTTGCGTTATAAAAAATAATTTGTTAATGTAAACATAGAAAGAGTTTTGTTTACTTTACTTTCTAAAGTTCAATGTCTAAGAAGAGGAGAAAATATGGCTGGATTATATCTAGACTTGGCTCAACGAATGGATCATTTACGCGACATAACAGCACCGTCTCCCGTCAAAGCTGAAGAAAAAGCTGAAGTCCCAAGCTCTTGGATCGGTAAGATATTTAAGGCTATTGGTAAGTTTTTTTCAGATATTTTTCATGCAGCTCTAGATAAAATCACAAGCAAATTAAGAGAAAAAGCGGTGAACGCACTGCCTGAGTTGATTGTCTCCGATGATAATGTGCCAAAAGCGCTTGGAAAAGTCATTGAAGTAGCAGATGTTGTAGAGCGACAAACTGGCCAACTAGGAAAGATGTTAAACGGGTCAGAGGCTCCGTCTCAACCGGTTGCCAGGACAGTAGGGAAAGGTATGGCGGCAGGAGCTGGAGCTGCAGCTGGAAGTGCATTTCTAGCGGCAAGTATAGGCTTGTCTGCACCAGTTGTTATACCAATCGCACTTACCGCTGCTGCAGTAACCACTGCAGGTTATATTGTTGCTGAGGGAGCTGCTGGACTTGCTGACAATGTCCTGAATGCGCTTGATGTACAAAAGAGTCCAGACTCTCTTGCAGATAAAGTAGAAGAGGCAGCCGTAGCTTCTGTAAAAGAAAGTAAGTTAACGACAGGTCTACTTCTTGTGGGCAGTGTCGCTGCGGGGGTGTTGATTGGACCAGGTCTTATTGCGGGCGGATTTGCGTTCGGAGCTGTAGGTCACTTAGGCTATAGAGCAGCGCGTGGAGCAGGTGAGGCTTTAGTAGATCATGCTCAAAATAAGCTTAAAAGAGCTGTAACGAAACAGACAAAAAAAGATGTTGAATATGTCGCTAATCAAACTCTTAAAAGATCTGGTGTTGCGGCTTTAAGCTCAGTGACTCAACATTCTGTTAAAGGGGCTGCGAAATCCACGACTGCAAGAGGTCTTTTCAATATTGCCTTGAGTGGTGTGGAGCACAACGTTCGCCAAGCAACAACAGCTGCTGGTAATGCAGTCCGCGGTTTTCTTGCAGAAGTTGTTAACCCCTAAGCTCGACTTTGTACCTTTTTGAGCCCGAAGGCCTCGAGCTAAGCAATTCTTTCAA
>JABDDH010000014.1 GCA_013287705.1 Chlamydiota bacterium
ATTAGGCGCCATCTAAGCCCTTCTTGTCGTGCTGCATAGGCGTAAATCTCCTCTTGCGACCATCTGGAGAAATAACGAATCTCTTGATCTGTCAGCCGTAACATCAAAGCGAGTGGGTGAGTGCGTGAAATAGGGGTAAGGTTTTTAAAACAACGTTTAAAACGCCTGTGCACAACCAAAAGACGCGCACAAAGAACAATTAAACCAATCAACGGCAAGCAAGCGCCAAGTGACAATAAAGTAGGATCTAAACAGTAGAGCGCAAGGGCTTGGATCCCCAAAGAAAGAACCAAGAGCCCAAAAAACAGAGTTGACTCCCATGATCTGGCAAATAGAGGACCAAAGAACTTGCGCCAAAAGGAGCCCGATGTTTGGTACGCCAATACCTCTTCAAACTCAGGCTCCTCAAACGCCATACGCGTGACGTGCACAAGTTCGTGAGACAAGACCTCTTTTCTCTTGTAGATTTTTAAGTAATCGCCTTTTTGAAAGGCTCGACGCAGGTGGATATAAACTCCCGTATCTGAAATCCAGGTTGCAGCGCCTTGCCAAAAAGGCAACCCCTTATTTGCATAAGAAGCCAAGACCCAATCGACTCTACAATTGTAATAGGCCGACATAACTTGCCCGACCTCTTCCCAATCCTCTACAATCAACGGATGTTCTGGCATGGGCAATTTTTGCAAACAGCTGGCGACACGGTCTAAAAAATCACTCTCATTTTCAGAAGGACCTGGAATAAAGCCGCGCAAATCTAAGGCAATCAGCTCCTTATCTGAAATCATCGATCCTCTTTTTTAACTCGACTTTTATAACTTCTCTGCAAAAAAGTATTGCTTTGTCCTAACACGTTCAGGTAACTTGTACCCTTTCCACTATAATAGGGAGCCTAAAAATGGATGTCAAAGAGAGAAAGACGTGCCGTATTTCTAACGGAGAGTTAATCGACGTTTTAACCTTAGAGGCAATCCCTTTCTCTTGTTTCCCACAACCTGGAAATCCGCCACCTAAAGCGTTGCCCCTTGTTCTCACACTCAGTCAAGATTCAGGACTTGTCCAACTCAGGCACACAGTCAATCCCGATGAGATGTATGCTGAGTACTGGTACATGTCCGGAGTGAATCAATCGATGAAAGATGCACTAAAATCAATTGTTGATCAGGCACTCCTTCGATCCAAAAAACCTCTTTGTAGCGGCGATATTGTTGTCGATATTGCCTCTAATGATGGAACCCTTTTAAGTGCTTATCCCGATTCTTTATTCCGCATAGGAATTGATCCTGCACAAAACATCTCTCCAAAAAATTGTGACCTTCACATCAACACCTATTTTTCTAAAGAGGCGTATATAGAGAAGATGGGGGATAAAAAGGCTGATATTGTCACAAGTATTGCCATGTTCTATGACCTTGAGAACCCCATCCAATTCGCTCAAGATGTGCATGCGATTTTAAAACAACAAGGGATCTGGATCATCGAGCTCAGTTATCTCCCAACGATGTTAGAGAGAAATTCGTTTGATACAATCTGCTCAGAACACCTTGAGTACTATAGCCTTGAATCTATAGAATATATTTTAAGTCGCAGCGGATTTGAAGTCGAGGACGTCGAACTCAACGATATTAATGGAGGCAGTTTTAGACTCTATATCAGAAAATCAGGAGAGGCCACACCGACAGAACGCGTTGTAGAGATGCGAGAAAAAGAGTCACAACTTGGCCTAAATAAAGTAGAGACTTATCTGCACTTTGCTTCCGCTATAGAAAAAAATAAAAAAGAGATGGTCGATTTTTTAACAGAAGCAAAGAGCTTGGGTAAAAAAGTAATCGGTTACGGCGCATCAACCAAAGGCAATACCATTATGGCCTACTACGGGATTGGCCCAGATCTTGTTCCATTTGTGGCGGATCGCAATCCGATTAAATATGGACGCACAACAGTAACAGGCATTCCGATTATCTCTGAAGATGAAGCGCGCGCAATGGATCCAGACTACTTTCTCGCCTTCCCCTACCACTTCATGAAAGAATTTTTAACAAGAGAATCTGATTTTCTCAAAAAAGGAGGGAAATTTATCGCACCGATTCCCTCTTTAACAATCTTTTCTTAAAGGCTAAGGACATGAAAAAAATCCTCTTTGTCAACCATGTAAATGAACGGTGTGGTGTTTATCAATATGGGTTTGATTTTTATACAACAATTAGCAAAATTACAAATTGGCAGTTCGATTATGCTAAAGTCGATTCTAGAGAAAAGCTTGCCGATAAAATTTTAGTCTCAAATCCAGATTATATCATCTATAATGCACATCCTTCGACGCTCTCTTTTGTTGATCAATCCTTCCTAAATCGTTACCGTTCCATTATTCACATCTCCCTGCTCCATTTGTTTGATCCTAAAAGAGCTGCCGAGGTATTTGATGAAGGATTTAATTATTATTTGATGGGAGATCCTACATTAAAACTAGAAGATCCTCGCCTATTTAAAATCGGGCGAATTATTCCACAATATGAGAATCGATTTGAAATACCTAAAATTCCAACAATTGGAAGTTTTGGCTTGGGAAGTCGCAGCAAGGGCTTTGAATTCTTAATCGATCAAGTGAGAAGAGAATTTTCAGAAGCAATTATCAGAATTCAGACCCCAAAAGATTCTTTTATCGATCCTAAAAACATCTGGCTCAATCGCTTCATCGATCTTGAATCTAAAAAATTAAAGGGAACTGGCATTAATCTTGAAATTAGCACAGATCTTCTTTCACAAAATGCACTACTAGATTTTTTAGCACAAAACTCTATTAACGTATTTCCATACCCAGAAAGTAACAGGCAGACTGACTCTACGGGAATATCTAGTTCTGTTGACAAAGCAATTGCTGTTAAAAGACCAATAGCCGTGACAACAAACGCCCTGTTCCGCCATCTCCACGGGCTACATCCGTCAATTCTCATGAACGGACCAAAAAAAACTCTGTCACTATTCTCTTCTCCTTTTCAAAACAAGATCAGAACCATTAAAGAAATTATGGCTGATGGCGCTGAATCTGTTTCCTTACTGCGCGACCTCTATTCAGAGAAAAAATTTATTCAGCAATTTGAAAAAATACTCGATCAGATCCAGTCACAAGAAAAAAATGTGATCCTGGAGAGAAGAAAATTTAATCGCATTCTCGATGATTCTGCACGGAAGGAATTAGATCCAATCATCAGCGAGTTAAAAGCGCTCAGCCCTGACATGTTTAAAAGAAAAATTCCTCGAGCAAATGTCCAACAAGCCTTTATTTTTGATGCTGTGAGACGTTTTGCAAAGCCATCGGATAAAATTTTATGTGTCGGTTCCCATGAAGATACAGCTTCAGACTCTCTTAAACAACTCGGGTATTCGATTACAGAAATCGATCCTGCAATCAATTGGGATTTAGAGACATTTTTCAATCTTCCGAGCACATTCCGTGAAAGTTATGATCTGATTTTTTCAACATCTGTTTTAGAGCATGTTGAACATGACGAGCAATTTATCCAGCTCTTAATTGAACTTCTAAAACCCAAAGGAAAGGCTTTTTTAACATTTGACTACAAAGAAGAATATAAAAAAGGGGATAAAATATTTGATTGTAACTATCGATTTTATAACCTGAAAGATCTTTACTCTCGAATTCTTCCTCTTCTTGAAGAATGTACCCTTTTAGATGAAGCTAACTGGTTCCCTGCACAGCAAGACTTTAAATTCTGTGGTATACAATACTGTTTTGGAACTCTCAGTTTCCAGAAAAACGGATCGAGTAATCTATTCAATAGGAATAAAATATGAAAAAGTCGGCATTAATTACTGGCATTACGGGACAAGACGGCTCTTATCTAGCCGAACTCCTATTAGAAAAAGGATATAACGTACACGGACTAATCAGAAGATCTTCCTCTTTAAATACCGATCGCATTTGTCACTTAATCGGAAATGAAGCCTATAAAGAGCGATTCTTTTTACACGAAGGAGATTTAACAGATGCTTCAAGCATCAAAAGAGCGATTGAAAAAGCAAGGCCTCAAGAAATTTATAATTTAGGCGCCATGAGTCATGTTAAGACTTCTTTTGACTTGCCTGAATACACCATGCAGGTTGACGCTTTTGGCGTTCTCACGCTTCTTGAAATTCTAAGAAACAGCAAAACGCGTATCAAACTCTACCAAGCCTCAACATCTGAACTCTTCGGCAAGGTACAAGAGATTCCACAAAAAGAGACAACTCCCTTCTACCCACGCTCTCCCTACGGCGTCGCAAAGCTATGCGCCTATTGGCTTATTGTCAATTACAGAGAAGCCTACAACCTCTTTGCTTGTAATGGCATCTTATTTAATCACGAAAGTCCGCGCAGAGGAGAGACTTTTGTGTCGAAAAAAATTACACGTGCAGTCTCTAGAATCAAATACGGGCTTCAAGAGACTCTTGTTTTAGGGAATTTAGATGCACAACGCGACTGGGGCTATGCAAAAGACTTCGTAAAAGGGATGTGGCTCATGCTACAGCAAGAGATCCCAGATGACTATATTTTAGCAACAGGCGTAACAACATCTGTTAGACGTTTTGTTGAGCTCAGCTTTGCCTATGTCAATATTGACCTGGTCTGGAAAGGTAGCAAAGAGAATGAGGTTGGGGTTGATTCCGCAACCGGAAAAATACTTGTGAGGGTCTCCTCCGACTATTTTAGACCAACAGAGGTCGATCTTTTAATCGGAGATCCTTCCAAAGCCCGCACTCAAATCGGATGGCAGACAGAGACTTCTGTAGAGGAGCTTGTTAAAGTAATGATGGCAGCAGACGTGGAAGTGGTTAGTGAGAGCAAGATTCCCTTAACCTGTTCCTAGAGAGCCTCTTATAACATTTCACGATAAAGGCTCCGACCGCCGGAGAAATGGCGTAATAAAGGCTTAACCTTAAACGATTAATAACTGTTTTTCTGGTATAGAGCAGCCTTACAATTTGATTGAGCTCCGACACCTCATCTTGTGAATCTTTAACTCTAGATTTTATAGAGATGAGCATAGATAGAGGCGTTTCATTACACAGAGCTCGCTGGATCTGTTTCGTTTCATAGGAATCAGCGCCAAAAAAGTCTGTGGCAATCTTGTTATAACCATAAATTCCAATACCTAGTCGATGAACATAGCCTTTGTCTAGAAATGAGTCATTGCCTGATCGTTTAAATAAATAGACATCAGATAAATACCCAACATCGAGCTTTGTTTTAACCATCCCACAAATTCTTGCGACATGTGCCCAACATGTTGCAAAATAAGCCTCTTCAACAATGCTCTCCATCCATCTTGATCGCAAGACCACAAGAGAACTCATAAAGCTAAATAACCCAGCAGAAGTTTCTAATAGACGAAAAAACTCACGCCTCTGTTCTATATTCGAGAGACTAAATTTCTGGTCAGTATGTAAATTCAGCACAAATTGCGTTTGAATGCATTTTTTTATTTCCAAGTCATACGCATGAAAATTACACAAATAACAGTCCAAGCCAGATTCTATAGCTTTTAAGACTTTAGCTAACGCTCCTTCTGCCATGAGATCATCACTACTAAATAACCAGACGTATTTTCCTTGAGCATGTTGCACCGACAGATCCATATCTCTGTCTATTCCTCCCCGTGCCTCTCTTTTAACGTAACGGAGTTGAATGTTGGGATTTTTTTGAAACTCTTTTACAACTTCGCACGTATTATCTTGAGATCCCCCATCAAGTACAACAATCTCTACAGATTCGTTTAACTGCGGTATAATACTAGATAAGGTCTCTCCAATAAACCTTCCAAAGTTATACGTCGGCATACAGATTGAAAGAAGAATGTTACTCATGAACCCGCTACTTGTTTTTTAAATAAAAAAAATAAAGAAGTAAACCCCATCAGGTTCAATACAGAAAGAAGACCCACGAGTTGCAAAGTTTGATTCGCCTTTTTACTCAGCACCATCAGGCGCTTGCGCGTTGCTTTTTCAAAAGAAGTCTCATTTTCAAACCACGTACCAGAAAAGAGGTGACGCGCAGAGATGGCCAAGTCTTGTTGTGGTGCATCAAAATAAAAAGCAGGGAAAGCAATGTCGATATTGCCAGATTTATTCCCAAATTTTTTCAAGCACTCTCCTAAAACAGAAAAGGTGCGGTGAGAGACGCGATTAATCACCGCATCTCGATCAACACCTGGATAGGCAAGTTCTAGTGGATCCCAATTCTGGATCAGCCACTGTATACTTTCAAAAAGAACAGGGTGCCTAGATTTTGCACCAATAAGGTTATTTGTTACTAACACAGAAGAGTTTAAAGGCGTTTGATCCGGCATCTGTAGTCCACAGTAAAGATCGTAGTTATAGTGGTGCGCATCGAATGGCTCTAGACAGATGATGTCATGGTCAACATAAACCCCTCCCTCTCGATACAAAATCTCGTAGCGCAATAGATCCGATTTTTCCCCATAATTATCAGATTTTTCATAACAACTCCCCAGATACTGCAATGGAAAATCTTCAATCCTGCACAACTCCATAGCGGGATGCGGCAGGGGGCGATGCCGATCGGTCCAAAATTTGACTCTCCAACCCGGATGTTTGGTCATCCAGCTCTTGACATTTTCGACCGACTCTTGTGGAAAAGACTTGGGTCCCACCCAAATAAAGTGGATCAACTTGGGAATTTTCAGACTCTCAGACTTTTTAAGAAGCGCGCAGTTTTCTTCGAAAAGAGTTTTAAAAAAATGGAGATTCTTAAAATCCTCTTCTGTCTGAACATACTGCCATGCAGGGAGATCCTTCCCCATTAAAGTCTCAAAATCACGTTTTATTTCAGGAGGATTTTTTTGACAGCTTGCCAAAAATAATACTAAAAACAGGTAAATTATGTGCACACCCTCTCCCATCTTGACACTTTTATCTAAAAGGTATAAACAGGAGAGGAATATTTATCAAAGGCATTTTCATGGAAGAAATTGAAGCGCTCCACATCCTTTCTCACATGCCAAAAGGCAGGCAGCTCCTTTCTGCTCACAAATCTGCAACAGAAGCTCTTCTTGATCCCTTGGCAGCTTCTTGGGAAAAACTCAACTCATGGAAAGAAGATCTAGCCCTTGTTAAATCACATGGAATCACACTGATCGCCCACAACGATCCACGCTACCCTAAAGCTTTGCGTGAGGCTTCCGACTTTCCTCTCATTCTCTACGTTAAAGGAGAATTACTCCCCTTAGATCATTCGAGCATTGCGATTATTGGAACAGAAGAGTGCTCTTTATTTGCTAAAGATACGACGCGAAAAATTGCGCAAGAGCTCGCAGAAAAAGGGGTTACGATCACAAGTACACTTGAGCGAGGCATCAATACAGCGGCCCATTTGGGCGCGCTTCTTTCAGGACGCACAGTCTCTATTTTGAACTCAGGTTTTGCACAAATCAATTCAAGCGATACCCTTGCACTGACCTCTCATATTACACATAAAGGCGCCGTTGTCTCTGAGTTTCCGATGAATATGGCCCAAAAACAGATCCCCATCAACAGACGTTCGCGTCTGTTGCATTTTTTTTCAGAAGTTCTTCTTGTGACCGAAACATCGACAAAGAGTCCAAGTTTAAAGCTTGCCTCCTCTTTTGAAAAACCGTGTTTTGCTTTTTCAGGACTTGCGAATGCAGAATTTCTCGCTATTAAAAAAGCAATCCTTGTACAAAATGTTCAAGAAATTTTATCGTTCTTATACTCAAATAACTTGAAGAGTTGGAAAGACCTTCATCCCTCAAGTTCTTTCAGTTTAAAACAAGATTGATCTTAAAACTTTTCCCCCTGAGTCATGTTTAATGAGTAAAGCTCTTGTCATCGTCGAATCTCCAGCTAAAATTAAGACACTGAAAAAATTTTTAGGCTCTGGTTACTTATTTGAATCATCCGTTGGACATATTCGCGATCTACCCAAAAAAGGGTTCGGGATCGATGTTGAGCATGACTTCGAACCTCAATACACCTTAATGGAAGATAAAAAAGAGGTGGTTGAAAAGCTGAAAGCTGCTGCAAAAAAAGCAGATGTCGTTTATCTCGCCCCTGACCCTGACCGAGAAGGAGAGGCGATTGCTTGGCACATCGCTGAAATCTTGCCAAAAGGAACAAAGATCAAGCGCACAACCTTTAACTCGATCACAAAAGAGGCGGTTTTAGAAGCTCTTAAGCATCCGCGCGCTATTGATCTTGCGCTTGTCAATGCACAGCAAGCAAGACGCTTACTTGACCGCATCGTTGGCTACAAGATCTCTCCAATTTTAACACGGCGCGTAAGGGGCAACTCTTCTGGTGGATTATCTGCCGGCAGAGTGCAATCCGTTGCTTTAAAACTTGTTGTCGATCGAGAAAAAGAGATTGAGGCTTTTACTCCCATTGAATACTGGGTCCTTGCAACGACTCTCCAAACTAAGACCGGCGAACCGCCCTTTCTTGCATCCCTCTATTCCATTGATGGGAAACGGATTGACAAGGAACCAGTTGTTGGAAAAGAGATTTTTACAATTCCCAGCCAAACAACTGCAGAAGAGGTGACGGCACGCTTAAAAAAAGCCTCATATAAAATTGAATCGATCGAAAAAAAAGAGAAAAAACGGAACCCTGTTCCCCCCTTTATTACCTCCACTCTACAACAAGAGGCGAGCCGACACTTTGGGTTTTCTGCTGCACGTACAATGAGCATTGCTCAAGGGCTCTATGAAGGTGTGGATCTTGGACAAGATGGCTCTGAGGGTCTTATCACTTACATGCGTACCGATTCGGTACGCATTGCCCCCGAAGCGCTCGATGCGGCACGCGCCTATATCAATAGCCACTATGGCAAAGAGTACCTGCCCGATCAGGCGCGCCACTACTCTACTAAAAAAAGTGCACAAGATGCCCACGAAGCGATTCGCCCAGCAACCCTTAGCTACCCACCAGAAGCAATTGCAAAGTTTTTAACAGCCGATCAATTTAAACTCTATCAGCTGATCTGGCGCCGTTTTCTCTCTTGCCAAATGACACCGGCTGTCTACGACACAATTAGTTGTGATATTCAAACCGATCAAAAGATCCAACTCCGCTCTACCGGTTCGATGCTCAAATTTTCTGGATTTCTTGCCGTCTACGAAGAGAAACAAGATCAGGAAGAGCGAGAAAAAGAAGAGACTGAAAAATTACTCCCCTTTCTTTCAGAAGGGCAATCTCTCAAGCTCGTTGACGTCGATGCCAATCAATCTTTTACCAAACCGCCTGCCCGTTTTACAGAAGCCTCTCTTGTCAAAGAATTAGAAAAGTCAGGAATTGGCCGCCCATCGACTTATGCAACGATCATGAATAAGATTCAGAGTCGTGACTATACGGTCAAAGAAAAAGGAACTCTCAGGCCAACAGAACTTGGCAGAGTTATCGCTAAAATGTTAGAGGATAATTTCAAGCTGATCATGGATGTCGGTTTTACTGCTGCCATGGAAGATGAACTTGAAAATGTCGCAGAAGATAAAAAAAATTGGAAAGAACTGCTACGCGATTTCTGGAATAATTTTATTCCGATGGTCGAACTTGCCGAAAAAGAGGCTTTTGTTCCCAAAGAATTAACAGATCAAGAGTGTCCTCAATGTGGGAAGCCCTTACAAAAAATCTGGTCTCGTAGTAAGTATTTCTACGGCTGCTCCAATTATCCAGAGTGTAAATTTACAGCGCCAATCGAAGCTTTACAATTTAGTAAAGAAGAGTACAATCCCGATTTTGATTGGGATCAAGTCTGCCCTAAATGCGCAAGCCCGATGCAGCTACGCTTTGGAAAATTTGGCCCCTTCCTTGGATGCCAAAAGTACCCCGAATGCCGTGGCCTTGTCAATATCCCCAAAAAGGGGGAGTTGCCAGCCGAGGAGATGCCCAAGTGTGTCGCAATTGGCTGTGACGGGAGCCTCTCTGCACGTAGATCCCGTTTTGGCAAAGTCTTCTATTCGTGCAGTAATTATCCCGACTGCGATGTGATCGTCAACCATCTCGATGATTTAGAGACAAAGTACAACGACCATCCCAAGACGCCTTATGTCAAAAAAGCAAAGAAGGGAAAGTTTGCAAAAAAGGGAGAGAAAAAAGAGACGAAAAAACGGACTCAACCGGCATGCACTCTCTCAAAAGAGCTTGCAGAGGTTGTTGGCGCACATGAACTCTCTCGTCCAGAGGTCGTTAAAAAGATCTGGGAATATATTAAGGGACACAATCTACAAGATGAAAAAAACAAACGTCTCATTGTACCAGATAGCAAATTGTCGAAGATCCTCGGCAAAAAACCTGTCGACATGATGAAATTAGCGGGGCTACTCAACAAGCACATTGAAAAATAGACATGAGCCTATCTATACCCCAAACTACAGGCTACAAGCAGAGCTCTCTTATTTATCCGGCTCTATTTTTCTTTTTTCTAACACTCTCGATGGACTGTCTACGTGTTAATGTTGGTTTTTTAAAATTTAAAATCACCCACGCTGTCGCATCTCTTTTTTTTCTCTTCGTGCTCTTCTATGTAAGAAAATTAGTGATACCAAAAGGAGTTTTATTCATTGCCGTAATGATCTTTTCCTCTCTTGCGCTCTCTTGTGTTGCAGGTGGTTGTACACTCTCCTCATCACCTTACCTTCTCGCCTATCTCTTTAACTTGTGCGTCTATTTTTTAGTCCCATTTTCAATAGTTCTATTGTTTGACCACGAAAAAATTTTTAAAATTTACTTCTTCTCTTTTATAATTATAGGAATTTGCGCTTGTGTACAATTAATTGCTTCCTGTTACGGTTTTTCTGGTCCTTTCACTCATCAATTTATAATCCTAGGTTCAAAAGTTGTAACAAGACCAGATGCTTTTGCAGAAGAGCCCTCTTTTTACGCTCTTTATATGACGTCATTCGTTATGTTTTACAACACAAAATCGATCCTTAATAATTCATTATATTTAAAAAATATTTTGTTTTGCAACTTATTGTTACTAATTTCCACGACAACCGGGTCAATAGCTGCTTATTTTTTTTATGCTTTTATACTCATTTTTTTTAGTTTTTTTATTAAACAAATAAAAGCCAAGCATATACTTATTCCTCCACTTGTCTCTCTCATCTTTTTATTGTCTGTATTTTTTATTTTTAACAATGTCTTTACAGCCGTAATCGCAAAACATTTTTACTCTAAAGGGAGTCATGAATCCTTCTCTATTCGCATAACCAGTATCTACGACAACTTAGCAATTTTTTGTGACCATCCTTGGCTGGGAATTGGTCTTGGAAATATTGGCCCCTACTTATACGAACAAAAAGTTCTGGGCTCCCCCATTGTTCTTAACATAACCCAAGAACAATGGATTACCTATGCTCCAAGCTGTTTTATCCCGGAAATGTTGGCAAGTTTAGGGTTTGTCGGATGTATCGCCCTTACAATTTTTGCCATTTACCTTGTTTGCCTCGTGAAAAAAGCTTACGCCTTTTGCAAGGAAGAGAGTGAAAAAAATTTTCTTCTGGCCTTATTTATCTCTCTTGTTGTCGTCTTGTGTGAAATGCAAATTAACCAAGGCCTCTTTCGCTCCTACATCTGGGTCCATATCGCTCTATTGATTGGACTCTGTTACAAAACCATCTCTAAATATTCAAAAATATGAAAACTCTCTGTTTCGATGCCCGACTAATTCTTTCTGCAGGCGTTGGTAGATACATCCAAAATCTAGCCTTTAGAATGGGAAAAGCTCCTTTTCGCGTTATTTTGATCGCAACAGCTGAGGGTGTGAAAGAGTTCCCTTGGCTTGAGAGACACGAGATTATTTTTAATCATGCGGCAATGAATAGTATCGAAGAACAGATTCAAATCCCCCGTCTTGTTCCTAAATGTGATCTCTTCTGGTCACCAAACTTTAACATGCCACACCTGCCAATGCGTGCCGCACAACAGATTGTAACCATCCAAGACGCTTCTTATTTTAGCCCTCATACGCAGCTCAAATGGCATCAACGACTCTTATCCCATGCAATTTTAAAAAGGGTCACTCGCAAAGCAGATCATATTTTTACAATTTCACAATTTTCCAAAGATGAACTTATAAAATACACAGACGTTGCCCCAGAAAAAATCTCTCCTATTTATCTTGGCATTGACCATCAACAATTTTCTAATATCACAGAGACTCCTCCAAACGAAACAACACCTTTTTTCTTTTATGTGGGTAATACAAAGCCACATAAAAACCTAAAGCGCCTGGTACAAGCCTTTGAGCTTTTACTCAAAGAGGGTTACAAGTACCGCCTTCTCTTTGCTGGTAAAAAAGAGGGCTTTCGAGTGAACAGCGATGTGGAAGCTTATGTCGCACAGACTCCTCTTTTACGCAACCATGTCTCTTTTCTTGGAGCAATTGATGATGCAACCCTTCTTGGGCTCTACACCCATGCACAAGCCCTTGTTTACCCAAGCCTTTATGAGGGGTTTGGCTTCCCACCGGTTGAGGCGATGCGTTTTGGCTGCCCAGCTATTGTAGCACGTGCCGGCAGTATCCCAGAGGTGTGTGGCGAGGCAGCATATTATGTTGACCCACTCAATATAGAAGATATTGCAGCCGGGCTCAAAAAAGTTGCTACAGATCAAGCCTTAAGGCAAAAACTGAAAAGTGCAGGTCAAACACACGCCAAACGCTTTACCTGGGACAAGTGCGCAGAAGAACATTTTGAAGTGATTAATAGACCTGAGCTTAATGTAAACGCCAAAAGTTGTAAGTGGATTCTATAGATAAATTGTTCTCAGTTGCAAACTGTTCTACAGCAATTCGAACACTTGGCCAAGTCCAATCATCTCCACATAAGATCCCTTGATTTTTTACGAAAGGATACCAAGCAGTTAAATCTTCGTAGACAGCTTCAGTTGTATGATCCCCATCAATATAAATCAAATCTGGTTTTACTAATAAAAGATGAGAAGCCTCAAGACTTGTCATTTTCATAGGAATAACTGTAGATGTTAATCCCCAATGGATCATATTAGAGAGAAATTGTTGATAAACTTGCGATAGAATTGGTTGATACCAGACCTGTCCGATTTGTTGTTCTTCATTTCCAAGCCATGTATCCACTGAATAAAGAATTCCTCCGCGTTTTTTTAGCCGAGTTGCAAAGTCTCTTGTCGACCCACCGCCGATCCAGCTTCCTATCTCAATAGCAATTTGAATATTATTTTTTTCAAAAATATCAGCAATCTCTTTCTGGTTGACGTAATGACCAAACGGATCTTCTGGTAGAATATTTATTAAATTGTATGGTTCTGGAAGATTTGTAGTTTCTATTGCATCTATCTCTACCCTTTTCATCGGCTTGTTTTTCTTTTTTTTTGCAAATTTTTGATGTGTAGGAATTAGTGAAGAGGCAATACGCTCTGAGCTAATAATAGAGAAAGGCGAGATAAAAGAGAAAATTCCTATGGAAATTAAAGTAAAAGAAAAAAAACGTAAAAATTGGGTCATAAACAATTATCCTTGTTGTGATTTTGTAGAGCCGCATACTCCTTAAGAACTAAGTAAGTGTAGTAATAAATAGCCGAGGGACAAAGATGTTCTTTTGCAAAAGCATTAGCTTGAACCGAGATTTGTCTCACTTGAAAATCATGCGCTTGAGCCCACAGCAATTTCTCTTCTAGATCTGAAAGATCTTCTTGAATCGGGATAAAATGAACATAAGGTATTAAAATAGGATAAAACCATTCTATATTATGGGTGACTTGTTTCAGAATAACGCAGTTGCTGCATAGTTGCCAGTAGGCTCTTGACCAGGAAGTTGTATTGCCATCGATGAGTAACTGATATTTATATTTAAGATGAGTTTTAATGGATGCAAACCTGTCAAAATAGTTTGAAAAAGATCTTTGAATAGCTTCAGGGTCCAAGCAGCCTACAAGAGAATGAAATTTTGCATCGATCAAATGAGGCTGTTTAAGTGAGAGAATAACCGCCTGTGATCTGGGCGCCGTTAAAAAATAGTCAAACGTTGCAGCGCCCCCTGTTGTGGATCCTCTCCAAAAAGCGCACGACTTCTTCTCCTTCCATGGATACGCTGCATTTCCACGATCAACCTCTAAAGCCAACCTTTGAATCATGTTCGAATCTGCAAGTTCAAAGTTTGGCATGAGAACAGCTTTGTTTTGATGTAGCCGATCTTTGGCTGGTCCAAAAACAGGCGCACAAATTCTCAAATCCCCGATTCCATCTCCTAAATCATAGACAAAATAGCAGTCTGGAATTCGAGTCAACGCGGCCAACCCTGAAAAGAACTGACACATGACAGATGCCCTTATCCTAGCTATAGGCGCCTCTTCAGTCTCATAGCGATAAAACCCAGGGGAACCATTTTTAATTTCGCAGAAAAGAAAATAGGGATTTCCGCTTTGTTGCACGGCATAGAGCACTTCTTCTTTTGATGCCATCTCGTGCTCTATGAAAAAAGCAAGATCTTCATAAATTTGCTTTAGCATCCAGTTTGGAGGAGAATCAGAGGCCAGTTTTTCTTTTAGCTCGTCCTGCCAATGAAGAAATTCTTCTAGAATTTTTTGAGAAGATGCTACTTTCTTGTGTTTTTTTTTATTTTTAACTAACTCAACAACTGGAGAAGAGTGCTCTACACCACATATATTTCCAAATAAAAGTGCAAAACAGAGTATTCTAGATAGAGTTGAAAAAAAATGCATATCCCCCTCCTCCCGATCGACCAACGTTTGACCGAAACAAGTTATCTCAGTGAAAGTTTTTTTTCAACTTTTTAATCCTCGAGAAGACGGAGCTTCTGTGCTTGCTTGTAGAGGTCGCGAAAGTGAGCTGCATCTTCAAAGCGCAACTCTTTAGCTGCAAGCTTCATCTCAGCCTCATACTCATGAATCTGCTTTTCTAGAGCCTTTTCTGAAAGATGTTTCTGCTTTTCAGCTTTAGGAAGCACTTCACCGAATGTCTCTAGAAGCTCTTCTGCGCCTTTACGCGTGGTGGTGGTTGGTGTGATGCCGTGCTCGTGATTGTAGGCGCTCTGGCGCGCTCTACGCGCAGCTGTGGTGTCAAGGGCTGCCTGAATCGACCGGGTGATCTTATCGGCGTACATAATCACTCTACCGGAAGCGTTACGCGCCGCCCTGCCGCATGTTTGAATGAGCGCTGTTTCACTGCGCAAAAAGCCTTCCTTATCGGCATCAAGAATGGCCACAAGGGTCACTTCTGGGATATCGAGACCTTCGCGTAACAGGTTGATCCCAACCAGCACATCAAAGAGGCCTCGGCGTAGATCATTGATAATTTGAACGCGCTCAAGTGTCTCAATTTCTGAGTGAAGATACTTGGCGCGCACGCCAATGTCGGTTAAGTAACTTGTCAGCTCCTCAGAGAGGCGTTTGGTGAGCGTTGTGACTAGAACGCGCCCCTTCTGTTCAATCGCGATGCGAATCGCCTCTAGGCAGTCATCCACTTGACCTGTCGCTTTGCGAATTTCAATTTCAGGATCAAGGAGCCCGGTTGGTCGAATAATCTGCTCAACGATATCACCATCAGATTCCTGAATTTCAAAAGCGCTCGGTGTTGCCGAGACATAGATCACTTGGTTTATGCGCGCGTAAGTCTCTTCGAAGCGCAACGGGCGATTGTCGTAGGCAGAGGGCAACCGAAAGCCAAATTCAACAAGAGCATTTTTACGCGCACGGTCGCCATTATACATCGCGTGCAGCTGCGGAATTGTCTGATGCGACTCGTCAATAAATAAAAGATAGTCTGTCGGAAAATAGTCTAAAAGCGAAGGCGGAGGATCGCCGGCTTTGCGCTTACTGAAATGGCGTGAATAATTTTCAATTCCTTTGCAAAATCCGATCTCTCGAATCATCTCAAGATCATATTTTGTTCTTTGTGCAAGACGCTCCCGCTCAAGGAGCCTCCCTTCTTGTTCAAATGTATTGAGGCGCTCTATTAACTCCGATCGAATAGTCTCAAGTGCATAGTTACGAACATATTCAGGAGTGACGTGGTGTGATCCGGGGAAAATTGTGACGCTCTTTAAAGTCGTGCGTACTTTCCCAGTTAAAGGATCAATCTCTTTGATCTTCTCAATTGTATCGCCAAAAAATTCAATCCGGTAGGCCAGATCTTCTTCGTACGCTGGAAAAATATCGAGCAGATCCCCCCGTACCCGAAAGGTTGTCCGTACAAGATCATAGTCATTGCGTTTATAGTGCATCCGCACAAGATGAATCAGAATTTCATCGCGGCGGCGCTCTTGATTCACCTCAAGTGTCAATTTCATCTCGCTATAATACTCAGGAAGGCCAAGACCATAAATACAGGAGACAGAAGAGATGATGATCACATCGGAGCGTTCAATGAGTGAGCGTGTGGCAGAAAGCCGCATCCGATCGATCTGATCGTTGATCGCAAGATCTTTTTCGATGTAGGTGTCGGTTCTGGCAATATACGCCTCTGGCTGATAGTAATCGTAATAGGAGACAAAATATTCCACCGCATTTTCTGGGAAAAATGCTTTGAACTCCTGATAGAGCTGAGCTGCCAGTGTTTTATTATGAGCAATAATGAGAGTGGGGCGCTGCACCTCTTGAATGACATTTGCCATCGTAAAGGTCTTGCCAGAGCCTGTCACCCCGAGAAGCACTTGAGATTTTTTTCCCAGATTTAATCCGTTAGATAAGCGGTGGATAGCCTCTGGCTGATCCCCGCACGGCTCAAAATCGGTCTTCAGCTTAAACACGAGGAGAGACCATCAGGAAGACTTGGTAGCCTGTGATAAAAATTGAAAAAAGAAAAATAGCAATAAGAAGCGGCTTGCCGCCACAGACGCGATAGGGGGTGTGGACCTGTTTCCGGTAACGGCCGATCCAAACCATGCAAACGGGAAAAATTCCAAATAAAATTGCCGCCCAGCCACCCGCAAAACTCAGAGCCTTTAAAAAAAGGCCGGGAGAAAAAAGAGAAAAAAGAAGTGGTGGCCCAAGAGCGAGCAACGATAAAAAAATGGATTCATGTTTTTCGTGTTTTACTTTAAAAGCATCTGCCAAAAAGTGGACAAGGCTCAACGTTTGTCCAAGAAATGAAGTTAAAATAGCAAAAAATGCAAAGGCTTGTCCAAAGCCTCCCATCCACGAGGTGCCAAGCGTTCCTGCAAGACTTATGGATGCTTCGCGTCCCAGGTGTGCACTCTGTGCAATACCAAACTCTCCATCGATCGGAACAATACCGAGGATTAAGATCTGCCAGATCAGATAAATAACAAGTGTGAGTAGGCTGCCTCCCAAAATTGTGAGGCGTACGCGCTTTAAGTCTCCTTTCATATAGGCCGTTAAGCTTGGGACCATATTGTGGAAGCCAAAAGAGACAACCAAAATGGGAAGGGCGAGCCACATATAAGAGGTATTGCGATGTAATAAGAGTGTCGGCTGTAAATAGCGGAAACTGAGAAAGACCATAGAAAGAAAGGCAACAATCTTACAGCCCATCAGCACGCGATTCCACAGATCCACTTGACGCGTTCCAAAAAGCACGATCGTGCCAAATAAAATCACAAAAAAAATGCTCGCTTGCCACGTCGAAATGGGAAAAACTCCAGAGACAAGAGATCCGCTTCCGGAGATATAGGCAACAAGCAAAGAATAGAAGAGAAAGAGATAGAGAAACCAGCTAGCAATTTGCCCCCACTTACCGAGTGTACGCGCCATCATCGAATTCATATTGACCTGGTGCGAAAAAGTTCCTGTCACTTCAACGAGCAAAAGCCCAGTCAATGTCATAAAGAGCCAAGCGAGAAAAAAAAGAAGTAACGAAGGAAAAAATCCAGCAAGGCCTGTGACAATCGGAAGTGCAAGCATTCCTGCACCAATACAACTTCCTGCCGTCAATAAAATCCCACCAAATAGACTTCCTGGTTTTTGACTCATGTGCCAATCCTCTGCTGTTTTTCAAATGTTCGAACCTCTTGTCCTAACCGTCCAAGTTCATAGCCGTCATAGTCGACAAACTTTAAAAACCGTTCAAAAGAAGGAAGGATTTGAATCACCTGTTTTGCCATCTCTTGGGCCACATAACGATAACTCGGGTGACCTTGTGGCTGTGAGCGCAATTCAGCAAACCATTGCAGCGCGCGCAGGTTAATTTGAAAATACCAGTGGACGTTATAGCCCATTGGAACGATATATTGCGCCTCTTCAGGAAGATCGTGCGCGATTGTATCGTAAGCGCGTTTTGCAAGTTGCATCGCAGCAACATACTCTGTCTCTAAATCAGTTCCTTTAAACTCCTCTGGAATAAAGTAGCCAAAATGGCAAGAGAGTCGCTGTCTTTCTTGTGTCAGCATGCGGTGACGATGCAGGTCGCGATAGATGCCAAAATCGCTCAAGAATTCAAATGTAAAGGTAGCGTGTTCAAGCGCCCGCGGAGATTTATGACGACGGTTATCGCGCATATTTGCGCCCGCATCCAAAATATGCCCCAAATCTTCCTCTGAGAGTCTCTGACAATACTCTTGCAACTGATAAAGTCCTGCATGAGAATTGCTAAATAAAAGAGCTGCCGCAACTTTTGCCGGACTATCGGGATCATAGGAAAGTAGCCGGACCCCAGGAGATCTCATTGCTTCGAGCTTTCCTGTATGACGCTCAGAAAGTAGAGAGATCTCCCCATTCATCTGCTCTGAAAATTGAGAAAAAGAGAGTTGATGTCTATGTGACGCCTCGCCGCGTCTGACAAAAGAGGGAATAACTTTAGAGAGTTCTTGATATCCCTTTTTGCCAATCTCTTGCATCTCAGCCAAGTTGTGCGCATTCATTTTTTGCAAAAGCGTCTCAAAAAAACGGCCATTCCCATAGATCCCCATGTTAGTCAACGTTCCAGCAGGTAAAAGCCCTCTTAATGCATCACACACGCGTGCACGAAGTGCCGCAGTATACGCTACTTTTGAAACCTCCGGATCTTTAGGAAAGCGCTTTTCCATTAACTCGGTGACAGAAGGAACTAAACGTGAATAGGTTTCAAAGAGCTGGTTTGCCGTCTCAATATAAAGATCACGATGAGCCGATGTCATCAAAATCGGTTCACGATAAAAGAGATACTCCCCATTAATCTTCTGATCAAAATAGACATAACGGGTTGATTTCTCAAGCGGAGAGCCTCCAATACGGCAATCTTCTAATGCTTTTGCAGCCAACATGGAAACATTTTCACACGCTAAATGAGCACCGCCAAGCTCTCCAATAGAATCATCGCCATACCCATCCAAAACGCGATCATAAAAATTTTGCGCACGCTTTGTTGCGACAATTTGATCTTCATTCTCTTCATCATTTTCTAGATTTTGTCCGGAAATCGCTGTAAAGGCAGTCTCTTCATTCAGAATAAATTCTTTTAACAAAAGAGAACGCAACCCAAGACTTGAGCGCGAATATCTAGAAAAGAGTGCTCCCTGAATCACTTCAGGCAGATTGCGTAAAGCAAAAATATTACTAGATGTGTTCGTGACATAGCGATTGAGGATCTTCACCTGCGAATCGCTAAACTCTTCATATTTTTCAGCCATAAATCCCTCCGAAGACGGGATCATACCAGGCCCCTATTCACTTTGCAACAGATCTCGACTGTGCAACTTTGTTGCGCCTAACCAAAAAGTCGTCTATTGCGCAGAGGAGAAGCCAAATCGGCGGCAGTGGGCTCTCCACGCAGACCTAAAAAAGGCCTTCCTAAAAAAACCTTTTTAGGTGCTGAGGGCTCCTCCTGATGGACTCTACTTGCAGCGTTTTGTGCTTCGAAAGGACCAGATTCGCTTGCAGACAATTCTTTCCGTTTAAAACCTACAAAAGATGCATTTACGATAGGCATCGCAACCTGCGCAGTTTTTTCCTTAAGCTCACAATGTTCAAGAATAGAGCTAAAAAGCTCTTGGTCCGACAGTTGATTAGCTACTACTGTTTTTACTGAAGACATATTCCTCCTTTTTTTTAAAAGGATAACAGAAACTATGTTTATTTTTCAATGAAAAAAAATCTTTTTTAAATTATTAAAAATATTTTATAGTTTTGTTTGTGTACATCAAAATCTTTTAGCTGTAAAAGATCGTGGCGTAACCCCAACGGAAAACTCGGATTCTTTAGGAAAAAAAAAGGGGGCTCCCGGAGGAGGAGTAAAAGGAGGAGGTATTGGCAACATCTGTTTCGCAGGATCCTCATCAACCTTTTTACGCTTAAGGGGCAATGCAACACGCGCTTGAAAGACATTTTCAACATTCGGCCCAACATGCGGACCTTGCTCCTGAAGGTTATTCGATTGAGGATCATCTCCCATGGAACTATCAACATCCATCCCTCTTCCAATGTTTTTTGAAAAAACCATATAACTCCTATTGGTTAACTTTTTCAACAAAAACAATACTAGTAAAGCAACATTTTTAACAATAGGTTTCTTCCGCAACCCAAATTGCAGACAGACTCTAAGGGATGGTCGCTTTTGCGCGCCTGTATGTCGGCTCCCCAGAGACTAGGGTGACGTGCATGGCAATTGGCGCCCTTAATGGTTCAACAAAAAGAACGTAAATCTTTCCAATCAAAGAACCTTTTTTAGAGACGAAATCACCTTGAGAAATAAAAAGAGTCAAGGGGAGCGACAAATTACGCCACTCAGTTTGAATTTCTTGAGAGACCCCGGGTGGGTTAAAAGCAATCACTTCACCGACATAGTCGCGCTCAAAGATCGCTGTATAAATAGCAAGAGCGCCACCTTGGCTATACCCAATCACTGTTGCTGGAACCCCATTTTCACTCATCGTTTTAAGCCAGGCGTGGATGGCAGACGCTCCTTTCTGAAAAAGGGAAAAAGCCACACCCCGCTGATCCAGATTGCTGAGAATGGAATAAAAACTCCGCTCGGTACCGGAAAAAAAATCAGTGCCTCTAAAGAGGAGAATCGGTTCAAAATCAGGATCTTCTGCAATAAGACCAAAGGCCGGAATCCCCTTCCACAGGTTAAAAACCGTGTCCACACGATAAGAGACAAGAACAGGCTTTAAATCTCGCGTAACCATCGGTAAAGGAATCCTCTCCCCCACCTTCAAATCGCGATAAGCCACAACCTTGCTTAATAACTCAGCTGTTGTAAACATGCGCTGATCAGGAGACGTAATTTCAACATGTACTTTCTCTAAAAGCTCTGAAAGAAGGGCTAGCTCGCTCCCTTTATCACTCACTGTTGCGATCAATGGACTCCAAGAGAAAAAACCGTGGTTGCGAGAAAAGGTGACAAGTGTTGGGCTCTCATTCTCAATCAACTCCTCCACAATCGGCTCCTCTAAAGAATACTGTGGGGATCCATAGACCCATGTCATAATACGATCCATATTCACAACAAATTGGATATGCATCGTGCTACTGAAAAATAAAACTAGAAAAATCAGTGTCGTACTCAAAAGACCTCACCGTGATTTAAAAATCTGATTAATCGCCTCTTGAAATTCATGAAGCTGCTCCTCAAATGAAAGCGTTATACGCTCTTCATCAAGATCTCTTGTTTCCACAACGCGCAACCATTTAGATGCAAAAATATCTGTCTCGTTGCTGAACTGGGCGTACAATTTATATCTCCCATTATTGATGACGAACTCATAAGGATTCAAGCAGGCATTGTACCGGGTTGAAACAACAAAAGGAGCCTTATTCTTTGTAAAAATCGATTCCCCCGCAAACCCTACAACCTCTTGTTTTGTCAGATAATGTAGAAGAGTTGGTAAAACATCCACCTGCGATGTCATCTTACAAGGAATAGGTAATTTTTCCTTTAAACCAAATTTATAGTAAATCGGAATGTGCGTCTGATGACAATTGGGTTCAGAAGCGTGAAATATATGTCCATTCTCTTCAAACTCCTCTCCATGATCGGCCGTGACAACAACGACTGCATCTTCCCATTGAGGAGAGTTTTTTAGCTCATTAATGAATTTCCCAAATAAAGAGTCGATATAATGGATCGCATTTCGATACCGATTCTGAATCCCCTCAATTTTTTCTTGTCGGCAAGCAATTTTTAAATAGTTGAGCTCATCAGAATAGGGAAAAAACGGCGAATTCTCTTTTGGCCAACTATACCCAAAATGTGTTCCATCAAGAAAAACGATATAGAGATTGCCGTTGCTATCTTCTGTGCTTGAAAAATCAGAAATCAGTTTCTCGACAGCGAGCGTATCTGCTTTATATATAAGCTCTGCTGTATCATGGGGAAAACTGAAAATCTCATTGGCAAGCTCTCGTTTTTCTCCAAATAAAAGCTGATCCATCTGATAAAAACTCAAACGCGTTGCTGAATAGACGTGCGTCTTGTATCCCATCTGTTTAAAAGCATGAGCAAAAGAGCTGCCAATTTTTTGCTTTGCATAGTAGTAATTCTCCCAGTAAAAAGGATACTGTGAATAAAAAAGAGAAAACCAGCCGGGGTTGGTTGCATTGGCATTAGCAAAAGCTGCGTCAAAGGATGTATGCTCTTGTTTAAACTGCGTTAAATAGGGGGCGACATCTGCCTGAATATAATCCTCGCGTAAGCTCTCAATAACAAAAACAAAGACAGGAGGGGATTTTTCTATAGGCTGATAGATCTGTAGACTTGGATCTTGGGGCAGTTCCTGACTCATACAAATTGAAATCTCTTCAAGACGAGGAGGAAAGAGTATCCCTTTCCAAGGAAGCGCTTTATAAAACTTCGCATAGGTTGGAGCAAAAAACTCTTTATCAATCATCTGATCCAGACCTGCAAGACAAAGTAGAACAAAACAGGAGATTCTTACTAAATAGCGACATAAATGACGTACGGGATATCGATCGACAAGTTTTTCTGTAAAATAAGAACAAAAGGCACCAAGAATTAAAAAAAGCCCCCCTCCTATTGCAACAAGCGCGTAGGTGGTCAGCGAAACATTACTTGCATGAAGCATCTCTACGAAATTCTGAGATGTCTCTTGAGACATGAAAAAAAGAGCATGCCATATGGAGATATCTAATAGTCTGACAAGGGAAAAGTCTACAAGATGCCCGATGAAAATAAGTAGTGTTAACGCCATATAAATGATCGTCCAGATTCTCGAAAGATGAGACTGGATATAGGTGGCTCCAAAAAGAAAAAGGACAGATTCTAAAAAGCTCTGTCCCAGAGCATGCGCGAAAAAAAAGAAAGAGATGGAGACGTCCTCATGTCTAATGAGAAAGACATGGTAGCCATGCACAATTGTCAGTGCAACAAACAGAATGCTGAAATAAAAGTAATTTGCTCTATTTTTTTTCATCTACCCTCTATTTCAATTAATTATATTAATTCAAATAAAAGGTCAATTAAAAACTAGTTGTTCATTAAAAAAACAACGAGAGCTTCCCAATCCTTCTTTTCAAGATAATAAGCTACCCTTCTCGAATCAACATTCAAAGAAGTTGCAAAGCCTTCGACGTAAGGAAGAAGGTCTTGAGCATTTGCTTCAGAATCGAGCTTTTTGGAAAGCCCATCCATAAAACCGTTCCACTTGAAATAGTTTGTGCGAATCTCTTGCATAGCTTGTCTTAAGTGCGGTTGAGAAAAAAGAAAGCTAAGAAACTTCAATGGGTGAACATGTTCAATCTGCTTTCCCCTCTTCTCTAGGCTCTTTTTCTGAAGTCCAAGCTGAAACATGTTTTTTTCTGCCATTGAGGAGATAATATAGGAGATTAACTTTTTATCTGTCTGAGAAATCTCTAATTGATGAAAACCGTCTTCAAGAAACTGCGCCTCCTCTTCTTCCATGGAGACAACTTGATTCTTCACACTCTCCTGTTCTAGAGGGGAGAGTTCTAAGAGGTAAGTCTCCATTTGCTGGCGATCCCATGGTAATGGTAATGTTACTGGACCTATAAAAGACAAAAGTAAAAACATGTAATTCACAGCTCACCCTTAGCAAGTTCAGCAGGCAGACCATCTACCTCCTGTAAAAACTACAGTAAGAAAAAAATATTTTACAATAAAGCATAAAATGCAGTTTATAAGAAAAGAGGAGAGAATAGATGATGGAAAGGGTTATTTGTATCTTCGGTGAAGCGGGAAAAGGAATATTTGAGACCTTCTTGCCCTGCCACTCTCTAATAGAACTCTATGAGTTCTTGGGAAATCCTCCAAATGAAAGCCTGGGAATTGCTTATGCTGTGCAATCCATACTATTTAACCACTCCGTCCTCTTTTATCGCGTTGATGAAGAGGGAAGTGGAGTGGAAAAATATAGGATCGGATTGGAGATTCTGGAGAAAAAAGGAGAATCCCCTGCTGCAATCTGCATGCCAGGGGTCGGAGACGCTACCTTAATCGAGAGAGTCTCAGAGTTCTGTCTTAAACGCGGCAGTCTACTTGTGATGAATGAAAAAGACTTTTACGACTATGTCACAACAGCTGTTTCTTCAAAATAGCTGAGCAGGCCTTCTTGGGTTGGAACCATCGTCGCCTCTCCAGCTTTCCAGTTAGCCGGGCAAACAGAGCCATGCGTCTCATGAAAAATCAGAGCATCTAAAAGGCGCAACGCCTCTTGTCCCGATCTTCCAATCGGCAAATCATTGATAAGCTGATGGCGAATAATCCCCTTTTTATCCAAAAGAAATTGGGCTCGGTAAGCAATCCCCTGCTCTTCATTCAAGACGCGATAGGCACGAGCAATCTCTTTGGTGAGGTCAGAAACAAGAGGGTAACTCACCCCTTCAACTCCTCCCCTTTTTCGAGGCTGCAAGCTCCATGCTAAATGAGCATAGGGGCTATCAACGGAACAGCCGACAATTTGCGCATCTCTCTTCTCAAATTCTATCGACAACTCTTGGAAACTATGAAGCTCGGTCGGACAAACAAAGGTGAAGTCCAAAGGATAGAAAAAAAAGAAGAGATATTTCCCTAAAAAATCTTCTAAAGAAAAGTCATCAACGATCTGCCCTCTAACTAGAGCTTTTGCCTTAAAATAGGGAGCCATTTTCCCAATTAGTAAAGAATCCATTTAATTACTCCTTATGTAGTTCATTTCCGATTTTCGTCTCATCACCATGTCCTGGAATGACGCGAGTCTCGTGAGGTAGAGATAAAATTTTTTTTAACGATCCTGGCATCAAGTGTGGGCGCCCTGTCTTAAAACGGAGGTTCCCGATCGCCCCTTGAAAAAGAGTATCGCCTGAAATCAGAATTCCCTCCTTCTCTAAAAAAAAGCAGACGCCACCGGGTGTGTGGCCGGGCGTATGAATCACCTTGATGCGAAGCGTTCCAAGCGCAAGTTCTTGTCCATCAGTTAAATAACCATCCGGAACAACCCCTTCCATCGGTATAGGGCACGGGAGCCCATCAGAGCCGGGTTGTATTAAATTACCTGCATCCTCTTCATGTACCAATAGCTTGGCCTCTTTTCTTCTTTTTTTAAGAACAGACGCCTCTCCAATATGGTCCCAGTGCGAATGGGTTAACAAAATAAACTCAAGCTGTAAATTAAGTTCTTCCAACCTTTTATCAAGAAAAGAGGCTGATTCAAAGGGAACGTCAACAACTGCAGCTCGCAGCGTCTTCGGACAAGCAAAAAGCACAGATGTTGTCGCAATAGGCCCGAACTGAAATGTTTCAATAATCATATAAACTCGACTTTGCAACTTTTTGGGACCGCCTGCCTAGTCTATTTGCTCTTGGCCGTTTGACCTATGGCCAAACTCGCTGATTTATTTTCTAAGGAAGGGGTTTTTAACCCCTTCCTTAGAAAATAAACAACGCCAAGAACAAACATCTCGAGGCCTTCGGTCCCAAAAAGTTACAAAGTCGAGATAAAGGTATTGCACCGGAGAGGATTCGAACCTCTGACCTCCCGGTTCGTAGCCGGGTACTCTATCCAGCTAAGCTACCGGTGCTTAAGCTTGAGGGAATGATCATCGCGGAAATCTCCTTTTTCTTCAAGGCTTTTTCTGAATTTCCCTTTACGCGTACAATATCAGCTCCAAGTGCACCCAATTTACCCACAATATTTTCATAGCCACGATCCAGATAAGCAACACCTGAGATCTGACTCTCATCTGCTGCAATCAAAGCGGCAAGAACATACGCAAAGCCGGCTCTCAAATCTGGAATCTCAATCTCTTTTCCAATTAAAGGAGTGGGTCCCCGGATAATTGCGCTATGATAAAAATTGTGGCCGGCAAAACGACACTCTTTAGAGCCAAGACATGCGGTGAAAAGCTCAATATCTGCCCCCATTGCCTGCAATGCTTTTGTATAACCGAATCGATTCTCATAGACAGTTTCATGAACGACAGAAAAACCTGCAGCTTGGGTCAACAAAACAACAAAAGGCTGCTGCCAATCTGTTAAATAACCTGGATGGACATCTGTCTCAAGATGAAGGCCTCCTTTTAGCTGGCCCTGATAAAAAAATTCAATCCCATCACTCTTAATTTCAAAGCCGCCACCGATCTCGCGTAATTTATTGAGAAATGTCACCATAGCGATCTGATTTGCCCCTTCAACAAAGACCCTTCCCTTTGTACTAATTGCAGCAAGAGCCAAGGATGCAGCTTCTACTCGATCGGTTAAGACCCGATGCTCTGTCTCAAAAAACTGTTTTGTCTCTTGAATCCGAATCGTTCGATCTGCCTCTAAAGCAATACTTACTCCCATCTTCTGCAGGAAAAGAATCAGATCCATCACCTCCGGCTCAATTGCTGCATTGCGAATCAGCGTGGTCCCCCGAGCGCGCGATGCTGCCAAAATCGTATTCTCCGTTGCCATGACAGAAGGATACGGGAGTTGAATGACCGTTCCTGACAATCCGTTATGAGCATGAGCAAAGTAGGCCCCCTCTTTTCTCATTTCGCGGTATTCAATAGACGCTCCCAGTTTTTCAAGTGCTTGAATATGAAAATCAATGGGTCGTTTACCGATCTTACAACCACCGGCTGTTGGGACGATGATATCTTCATTTGTCCGTCCTAAAAGAGCGCCAATCATCAGAATCGGAATACGGTTAGAACCAGAAAAGCGTTGTGGAACATAGACACTCTTAAGCTCTTTTGTGATGATCTCAATGACTCCTTCATCGCGATTCCAACTCACCTCGCTTCCGACCTCACGACAGAGATCAAGGGTAATTTCAACTTCTGCAATGTTGGGGACGTTGTAAAAAATAGACCGTTTATCTGAAAGTAAAGAAGCTACAAGCTGCTTTGTTATCGCATTTTTAGCACCTGCCGCTTTGACACTTCCTTTGAGTGGAACTCCTCCTTTAATAACCAGTCTATCCATATCATCCTCTAATTTTTCCTCAGGATGAATGATTTTTTAATATGTATCAAGAGATCTTTGAATCGAGAAAAATCTCTAGAGAAACTGACATATACAAAATATTAGAAAAACACTTATAAAGAAAATAGATTCCTCTTGCTGCGGACAAACAATGTTTTCATGGAAAAATTTCAACTTCACGCTCTGTTATTCTGGAATTTTTTTCCTTCTCTCTACTGATCTATTTGCCGTCACAAATCAGCTGCTTGTCAATGTAGCAGATGACCCCTTTCCACTATCCGGGGGAAGTTACACAGCTCCCAGTCTTCCCTATGCTGCCTCAGGAGATTTGCGCTACTGCATTAACTATATCTTAGATCAGCAAGCGCAGTCTATTGCTGGAGATTATTCAATCGTTTTTGATTATCCAACTATTTCTTCTGTATCTCTTAACAAAAAACTCTCTATTCTCAACCTTTTTGACTCAGGCGCAACAATCACCATTGGCAACTCTTCTCCTTCCGAGGTCATCACCATTCAAGGAACAGAAAATAGCGGAGGAGTATTTCTACGACAAGGTAATCTCAATTTACAAAACCTAATCTTCAACCAGTGCAACAACACGGGTGGCTCTGGTGCCGATGGCGGCGGTGGTGGCTTGGGTGCCGGGGCTGCCCTTTTTGTCAACAGCGGCTCTGTTAACCTCACCAATATTCAATTCACGAATAACAATGCTACAGCCTCTCCGGAATCCAATTTAACCACCATTGGAGGCGGAGGTGGGGGGTTTGGTGGAAATGGAGCTGCCAATATTGGAGGAGGGGGAGGCTACTCTGGCAATGGTGGTACAGGAGCAGTATTTAGTAGTCTTATTAACACAAGTCTTTCGGGAGGTGGAGGTGGAGGCGCTGCTAATGGAGGCGCTGCAAACTCTGGATCGTTAACCTTTACCGCAGCAAGTGAGACCCCTGGGGGTGGAGGCGGCGGGGGAGCCATTTTGGGAACAACTGGTGGAATGGGAGCAAACTATGACACCTCAACTGCTGCAACAGCCGGGCAATCTGTCACACCCAACGGCCTGGGTGCTCCCTCATTCAGTTCAGGGGGAGGGGGAGGGGGAGGAGCAGCCAAAGTAGCCGCCCCCATCGGCCCTAGTGCAGC